>VBHS01000271.1 GCA_005881295.1 Chloroflexota bacterium | reverse complement strand
GCTTGCTGGATGTAGTCCCTTCTCTTCAAACTCTGGCGCGCCAGCAAAGCCCATCACCCCTCTGACACTACCAACAAGAACTGCAACGCCGACCGCTTCAACCGTGAGCAGCGCGGATTGGACGACCTATCATCGTGATAACGCGCGAACGGGCTATGTGGCAGACGCGGCGGATGCGCATCAACTCACGGCTGCCTGGAGCAGGCAACTGGATGGTGCGGTATATGCCGAGCCACTCGTGGTCAGAGAGCATGTTATCGTCGCCACTGAAGGAAACTCGCTGTACTCCCTTGATGCCCGTAACGGGCAGGTGCTATGGCATACCAACTTCGGCAGTCCTGTTCCGCTCTCAACACTGCCCGGCGGCAATATCGATCCGCTTGGCATCACCGGCACGCCCGTCTACGACCCGGCAACCAACCTGGTCTTTGCCGTCGCAGAGGTGAGTGGACCTGAGCACATTCTGGTAGGTGTCAATGCTGACACAGGACAGGTGCAAGTTCGCCGGGTAGCCGATCCAGCGGGGATGGAGACAGCACCGCACCAGCAGCGTTCCGCACTCACGCTATCAAACGGGATGGTGTACATCGCTTATGGCGGCCTGTTCGGTGATTGCGGAAACTACCATGGTTGGGTGGTGGCCTCACGGACAGATGGGCAGGGGCCAATGCTCTCTTACCAGGTTCCGACGACAAGGGAAGGTGGGATCTGGGCAGCTTCGGGACCGGCGATAGACTCTAATGGTCGCCTCTTTGTCTCAGTCGGCAATGGTGAAACAACACAGGGCGATTGGGATCACAGTGACTCGGTGCTGCGGTTATCCCCGACGCTGCAACTTGAAGACGGATTTGCACCCACACAATGGCAACAGGATAACGCTACAGATGCTGACCTTGGTTCGATGGGTCCGGTGTTATTGCCAGGCGGATGGGTTTACGCCGACGGTAAATCCGGCCTCGGTTACCTGCTGCGTGCAGATGCCCTTGGCGGCGTCGGAGGTCAGGCGCAAGTGATATCAATCTGCAGTTCCTATGGAGGTGCAGCTACGGTAGGTTCACAGATGCTCTTGCCCTGCACCGATGGACTGCGGCAGGTTTTGCTTGGCTCAGATCATCGTTTAACCCAGGGTTGGGTTGCGCCCGGACAGGTGAGCGGGTCACCGATTGTCGGGGGCCATACCGTTTATAGCCTCGATGGCAATGGCACCCTCTACGCCATCAATAGTCAGACGGGCAAAGTGATCACAACCATATCAGTGGGTTCGGCTCCACACTTTGCGACACCGACACTGTCTGGAAATCACGTGTTTGTCGGTACTATGACAGGGGTAGCTGCGGTTACCATATCATGAACCTGAAAGAGGCCTTCTTCAGCTCTACCGGCGGCGTACAGCGAGACGAGCGACGAGCGCACGCTCGTCTGGGCCGAACCATGGAGGTTCTCCCGCGGCTGCATTTTCAGATATGCGACCCGGATTGCGGGTAGCGGGAATCGCAACATGACAACGTGGGTCACTCAGAATCCATTTAAGAAGCGCTTGCGCCCACGTAGTCACTCCGAAGGGCTGAAGTGGCGCCAAATCAGCTTTGGATGGTGTGCGACGCATCAAATCTCCCTCGGCGAATGGACGCATCACAACGACGCCTAAACCAAGTTCAGCGGCCAACGGCAAGATTTCGCGTTCCACCTCACGCTGCAGAGGATTATAGGGAATCTGGATGGCGGTAATGCGACCTGTGCGCATGACGCGCTGCAATTCTCCAAAGTAGGAGCTACTATAGTGCGTGGCACCGATCGCGTGCACCTGTCCGGCGTCGCGCAGCTGCTCCAGCATCGGGAGATGCACCTGCCAGAGCACCAGGTTGTGAATCTGGTAGAGATCGATGTACTGGTCGAATAACGCCAGCGCGCGCTCCACCTGGGCCCGGCCTTCACTCGCTGACTGTGCCCAGACCTTGGTGGCGATCAACGCTTTATCACGGCGACCGCGCAGTACTTCACTCAGCACATATTCGGCCTGCCCATACATTGGTGACGAATCGAAGAAGTTAGCGCCTGCGGCAAAGGCAGTATCTACAACTGCACGTGCGTTCTCTAAAGCTGCTTTGCCTCGCACATCAAAGGTAATCCAGGTACCCATACCGACCACCGGTACTTGCAAACCAGTCTTACCCAATAGTCGATGTTCCATGTTCCTTTCCTTGTTTCACTTGTCTTCACTTGCCTATTCTATGCTTGCTCTACAGGTGGGGTTTTTCCCGTATCTGGTCCTAATGATTTTGTCAAAAAGGAGACCACGCGGTTGACGTACATTGCTCCCATGACGTGGAAGGATTGGATATGGTCGGCGCCCTTCACCATCCAGGTCTGAACATAGGCATGAGGGGCAGCAGATGCCGCCTTTGCGAGCGTCCCTAGATTAGAAGGCGGGACTACTGTATCAGCTGTTCCCTGGATGAAGAAGATGGGGCGGGGCGCAATGCTTGAGACAACATCTACTGGACGCGTTGCATAAAAATCGATGCCGTATAGTACGCGCGATGCAAGCAGTATGCCTGGGATAAACGCGCCTGGGATGCGCGTGTTCCTCTCCAGGAGAGGCACAATGGCCGCGAAGCCGCTGTCCGAAACAATAGCCCGGATGGCTGGCTCATGGGCGGCAGCCATGATCAATGTTGCCGCCCCCATCGAGTCGCCCCAGCCCACGATTAAGCGGGTACGTCCAAGTTCTGGATAGGGAAGAGGGCCGGAACGAAGAAAATCGACGGCGCCAAGGGCATCACGCTGCTCAAAGTAACCCTCCGACAGCGGTGCAGGGGTTGATTCGCCCATACCACGCATATCAAATGCAAGTATGGCGAAACCACGCTTCGCCAGAGCACAACCGAGGCCGAGCACGAGCGGGGATGCCCGATTGGAGCCAGTGCCATGTATCATGATCAGGGTACGCTGAGCGGTCAGGCGTCCATCAGGGAGAACGCCAGGGATGAACCAGCCCCGCAGACGTAGATGATCCTGGCGGCTATAAAAGGTCACGTTGCGGTATTGGAGTCCGAAAGCCGCCGGAGTCTTTGTGATGGGCAATGGTGGCGCGTATTCGACCCGCGTAGCAACGTAGACCGTAATCCCCGCATAGCTGAAAGTGAGGATCCCCGTGAGTATGATGAGAGTCACGATTAACTTGCGAAGGCGGCGGCCAGTATGCCTGGAAGAGGAAGCTGTAGTAGCAGTTGCTGTGCCGGCTTTTCTTCCTGGGAATCGTAAGGGCCTGGGAAAGGCAGACTGTTCAGAAGCCAATCGTTATTCTACCGTAATTTCTTTGCGCCGCGAGGACGTGACGATATAACTTAGCATGGTAGCATTGTATCTTTACGGTGAAAGCAGTGTCAAGCCAGCGGAATTATGTGCTGCTTGCCATAGTCAAACTGAAGAGGCTGACTTGCAGCGAAACATCCTGGTCCAGCTGCGGACGCAATCCGCCGCGGCCGGACTGAAATGTAGCGTCGGTGGTTGTCACCATCCAGTCGGCAGGCTCGGTACTACCCGTTTGCCAGGCTTTTGCCTGGAGTGTCGTACCAACTACGCGGAAACGGATGGTATAAGGTGTGTTGGGCTGTGCCGCGAAAGGAATACTGTGCAGCGTTGCAGTTTTATTGTTCACTCTCTTAAAAACACGCAGTTGTTTCTCATCAATTAACACTTTGTAATAATTCTGGTTATCATTCCAGCGCAGGACGGCCCCAATATGGGAGGGGTTGAAATGGCTGAGAGAGGCGCTGGTGACGAGTTCGGCATCGGTTATGGCCGGTCCGAGAGTGGCCAGGTATAAGCTTCCCCCGTTCGCTACCCGTTGAATTTGACCCATCCCGCCGGCAATCGTAAACTCTGTCGACGCATTCGCTTCTCCACCCCACTTGTGGCCATCGGAGGCTGTTCCCCAAAAAGTTTGATCGGGGCGACGAAACGTATCTTGCGCAAGCATGCGCACCAGAGGCTGTGTGGATTTAGACGTGGGTGATGGCTGCGCTGTGGGTGTTAAATTTGTTCCGGCTGCTGTTTGCCCGGTATATGGAGAAGAGGAACGCGCTAGAAGAAACCAGGTGACACCACCAACCACTGCTACACCGGCGGCCGCCATACCAGTAACTAATACGGCACGCCGGGAAATTCCGCGTGGGGTCGATTCGGTTTGGCCCTCGAATCCATGTTGGCTCCCAATGGAAGGAGAACCGACCAGTTTAGCCGGCGCATCTTGTTGTGTGACTATCGCCGGTACATTTGCCTCTCCTGGGGAAGAGAAAACTCTTTCTGGCGGTTGGGCAGGCGCGTTTATGTTAAAGACGGGTTCTGGTGACTGCGCCATACGTGTACTGGCAGGCGTGTTCAACACAGTGGGAGGTTCTGGCGGCTGCGCCACATGCATACTGGCAGGCGTGTTCAATATAGTAGGAGGCTCTGGCGGCTGCATCTGAACGACGAAAGGCGTTTCGGTAGCTGGTTGCGGCAGCTGGTTAGCCGTGTTATCTTGCCGTTCAATAACTGGAGAGGTTCCGTGCCGAGTTTGACTTGCCTGCTTTAACGCAAAGGCAAATGCCTGCACGCTGCCAAATCGCTGCTTTGGATCCTTGGCTAGCGCTGTGAATATAACTTCCTCAACCTCAGGTGATATGTTGAGCATTTGCCCGCGCAATGGAGGAGGAGGCACCATGAGATGTTTGGCCGCGACCTCGGTAAAAGAGCCGGAGAAAGGACGAGAGCCACTCAACCACTCGTAGACTACAATGCCCAGCGAATACTGGTCGCTTGCAGGGCGTGGATGTGCTTGAATTTGTTCAGGGGCCATATACGAGATAGTTCCTACCGTTTCCTGCGTTAGTTGCATTCGCGTACTTTGAGCGACCACGGCAATGCCAAAGTCAGTCAGCAAAATCTCTTGATTCCGTCCCAATAGCATGTTCTCAGGCTTAATGTCGCGATGAATTACTTTCTGACCATGAGCATATTGCAGAGCACTAGCTATTTGCTGTACATACTCAACGACGGTATCGAGGGGAAGGCGTTCTCCGCGCTGATGACGTTGTCGCAAGGTACCATTGGGGGCGTAGTCCATCACCAGAAAAGGTGTGGCATCCTGCAGCCCAAAGTCTAAAAGGCGCACTATATGAGGATGGATGAGACGTACCAACGTTCGGGCCTCCTCGCGAAAGCCTTCTATATCATCCTGCGCCAGATGAGTATGGAGCAATTTAATAGCAGCGGGGCTGTCAAGGTATATTTGCCTACCGAGATAGACATCTGCAAAACCACCACTTCCCAGGTGCTGTACCAGGCGATAATTGCCTACCTGTTGACCCACGCGGTCACTCATAAGTCTATCTCCTTATAGGTGTTTTTATTTGTTGGAAGCCGGGGACTTGCGCTGAATTGTTCGCCGGGATGTTGTAAATTGACCACATTATAGTGCAATTTACAGGCCTAAGCAAGAGCTAGAACTATAAGGTAAAGCGGCTCATATTTTGTGTTGGTCTGTTAGTACGGCACCCGGGGCGATTACTGGCAGGACTGCGGTGCGGACGGGGGGGTAGGAGATGCAGGTTCGCTATCGGCAAGGTAACGTTCCCCGAACTGCTGGATGGCCTCCATGATGTCGACTAATGCCAGCCCTTTCTCTGTCAGGTGATACTCGACACGAGGAGGAATCTCGGCAAAGGCCTGACGCTCTACAAATCCGATTTCTTCGAGCATCTTGAGACGTTGCGATACCGTCTTGGGGCTGACATTACCCAATGCCTCAAGCAGTACGCCAAAGCGCTTGGGGCCACTCAAGAGGTTGTAAACGATCATGAGCGTCCACATATCGCCAATCAAGCGCATGGCGCGAGCCATGGGATGGGTGGTACAGGTTTCTGAATGTTCGGTTGTCTGCGGGTGGTTTATCATACTCATATAACGATTATACCATATTTTTCACCAATATATCCTTGACAACAGTGACTTCCCAATATATAATTATTTCCAATGTGGAAATAATGTTAGATAAGGAACTACAGTAAGGCATGGTAGCTTCTTCTTTCTGTTGCTGGTGAAGCAACAGATGATCTGTCTCATGTATTACTTTTTCAGGAAGGAATGAACGATGAACATTGCACTTTGGATTGTACAAATCCTGCTGGCTCTCGTATTTGCGATGGCTGGCATCATGAAGGTGACGCGGCCATTTGAAAAACTGGCTGAAAACATGGGGTGGGCCAAGGACGTTGGCCTCCGGGGAGTACGCCTGATCGGTGTATTAGAAATACTGGGAGCAATCGCACTTATTCTCCCGGCTGTAACGGGTATATTAC
>VBHS01000270.1 GCA_005881295.1 Chloroflexota bacterium | reverse complement strand
CCAATGTTCCGGTCGAACTGACCGTCTGGGATGACATGTGGCACGGCTTCCAGCTATTCGCTTCCATCTTGCCCGAAGGACAGCAATCACTTGAGCAGATGGGGAGGTTTATCCGCCTCCAAACAAAGTTGTCATAGTGATGCGCGTAACGAGACAAATGAGGTCATATGTACACTCTTCTCCGAGACAATGAACCAGATCGGATGTCAAAGGAGGTCTACGAATGCTGTGAACGTTTGAGACGTTTGAAAGGAAAATGATATGGCATCCACTACCACTCGCCCAACCTCTCGGAAAGGCTTTGCACTTCGCAAGCTGGTCTGGGTTGGGCCACTGACGATCATTGTCGCCGTCCTTGTTAACCTGGTGATACGAACCATTGCCGTCGCATTCTTCGGCGTTCCTGATGGATTCACGTACTTGCAGGCACCTTTTGTCATTGGGAGTACCGTCGTCTTCTTGTTGCTGGCGCTGGTGGCCTTCATCCTTGTCGGTCGCTTCGCTCGCCGCCCGGTGGGCTTCTACCGCATTCTGACACTGGTCGCTCTGTTCGTCTCATTTCTCAACCCCATCATGGCGCTGGCTGGGCTGTACCCCGCTCCGGGCATGAACCTGAACATCTTTTGGACCATGATCGTTATGCACACGGTGACAGCTATTATTACTGTGAGCCTGCTGACTACGCTGGCCGTCGAACCATAGTGGGAGCAGCAACAAAGGAGGTGTATCATGTTTTCCGAGCAGGAACTGGCTTACCTGCAAGCGCAACCCCTTGCCAGGATTGCCACCGTGGACAATGATGGACAACCCACTGTTGTTGTCGTAGGCTTCCAGTTCGATGGCGCGCGCTTCTACATCAGCGGTCACCAGCTCGGGACGATGCGCAAATACAAAAATATTGTGGCAGGCCACCACAAGGTGTCGCTCATTATCGACGATCTCAAGTCGTTTCGTCCCTGGCAGCCACGCGGGATCAGGATCCACGGCATCGCGGAAGTCGTCCAGCGTCAGGGACACCTCGGCCCCGGGAGCTACCTCGCGATTACCCCTCTTGTCTCCTGGAGTTGGGGTATAGAAGAGCCGGGGTCCGAGCTGGGCCGGGCCGGCCCCAAAAAAATCAAATGGCCATGAGAAATACCCTTGTCATCCAATCTCTGGCCGGTCTGAAGAAGTGACGAAAGCAGACACCTGCCCAGGTGAGGGTATTGAGTCCAACTTTATCGGAATGCCAGGGGATGGGCCTGGTCGGGAGGTAGGTCGGAGGTTTCTCATACCGTGTAACAGTCTGGTACGTACCCGAGTGTTTCTATAAAGAAGGATACTTTGCAGAGAAAGGAGCAGAAAGATGACAAAACTCTACATCGCCTTAGAGCAGGCGCTGGCAGTAGTAAGCCAGCATGGCCAGGGCTGGAAAGCGGAAATCCACCTGGCAGGGAACAACACCCAATGCATAGCGGCTGATCCTCTGCGTCCAGAGCACGGCGTTCCAGGTGATGCAGTCAATCCGCCTCGACCTCGGCTACGGCTGGCAGGTGCACCCATGAGCGCGATCCGCGATCCGGAGGCCTCCCATCAGCTCACGCCCCAGCATGCGGCTCTGCGCGTGATCGACGAGCAGCCCTCGCAGATCGCCGCGGTCCAGTCCATGGATCGGACGTGGTGCTGAAGAAAGAAAGTGAGTAGAAATAAATGCCACAAACCTGTAGCCACCTCGACCAGATACGTGAGGTCACACCGAGCGCCAATGGCTGCGAAGATTGTCTGAAAACGGGTGATACCTGGGTCCACCTGCGTATCTGCCTCATCTGTGGTCATGTCGGCTGCTGTGACAATTCGAAGAATAAGCATGCCACCAGACATTTCCACACCACCAATCACCCGATCATTCAGTCCTTCCAGCCGGATGAGAACTGGGGATGGTGTTACGCCGACCAGCTCTGGCTCGATTTTGCCGAGCCGCTCTGGCTTCCACGTACAGAATAGGTCTGCCAGAAAGCCCCAGCAAAGGAAAGAAGGCCATGGCACAGAGAACACATCTTGCGGTTCCCGTCAGCGAGCGGGACCACATTCAGGGGCCGGACACGGCCACGGTCACGCTCGTGCAGTACGGCGACTACGAATGCCCCTATACCCGGCGCTCGACATGGGTTGTCCAGGCCATTCAACAGCAACTCGGGGACCAGTTGCGTTTTGTCTATCGCAACTTCCCGCTCACCGAAATCCATCCTCACGCGCTGTACACCGCGTTCGCTGCCGAGGCTGCAGACGCTCAGGGGAAATTCTGGGAGATGCACAATTACATCTTCCACCACCAGCATACCCTGGAGGATGCCGACCTCGAGCAATTTGCCGGAGCGGTCGGTCTGGATATGCAGCGGTTCGCCCAGGATATGGCGCAACGCCCGTTCGCGAGACGTATCGAGGAGGATTTTCAGAGCGGATTGCGCAGCGGGGTGCATGGAACGCCGACGTTCTTTATCAACGGCGTCCTCTATCCGGGGTCCTGGGAACAGGATGCGTTACTGGCCGCACTCAAAGAAGCCGGGGAGTCCATGTAGGAGCATGCCTTTCTGACGCCCTCTTTGTGATAGAATGATAAGTTGACCTGTCTGGGAGGAAGAGCAATGGGTATCAGAGAGAGTTAAATGGAGATCAATATGGAAGCGAGACAACAGACAGGCGAAAGAATCAGAGCGGAACTGTGGCCATCGTTGCCATATGAAGCATGGAAGGACACACGTGATACGCTGCATATGTGGACGCAGATCGTGGGCAAAGTCCGCATGGAACTTTCCCCTTTTCTCAACCACTGGTGGCACGTCACCCTGTATGTCACCCCGCGCGGGCTGACCACCTCGGCCATTCCCTATCAGCGGGTCACCTTCGAGGTGACGTTTGACTTCATTGAACACAACCTCTTCATTCGTACCAGCGAGGGAACGACCAGAGCGCTGCCTCTGATTCCCCGCTCGGTGGCCTCATTTTATCGGGAATTCATGGACTGCTTGCACGCGCTGGGCATCCAGGTCACGATCAACACCTTGCCCAGCGAAGTACTGAATCCCATTCGCTACGATGTTGATGAAGTTCACACCTCTTACGACCCGCTCTACGCGCACCGCTTCTGGCGCATCCTGGAGCAGACGAGCACCCTCATGCAGCATTACCGCTCGCCGTTTGTGGGCAAGAGCAGTCCTGTTCACTTCTTCTGGGGCGCCTTCGACCTGGCCGTGACGCTCTTCTCTGGTCGGCGCGTCCCGGAACGTCCAGGCGTCCCTCGATTCTTCCGGGAAGATACCACCTATGAAGAGATCAGTTGTGGCTTCTGGCCCGGCGATGAACGTTTCCCGGCGCCGGCATTCTTTGCCTATACCTCTCCGGCGCCGCCTGGACTGCCAACCGCTGCCATTCGTCCAGAGGAGGCCTTCTACAATCACGAGCTGGGAGAATTCCTCTTGCTGTATGAGAACGTGCGCTCAGCTTCCTCGCCTGAGCAGGCGCTGCTGGCGTTTTTCCAGAGCACCTACGAAGCAGGGGCCACGCTCGGGCAGTGGGATCGCGAGGCACTGGAAAGGAGGGTCAGATGAGAACGATCGGTCACGAGGAGGGGACCGCAGAAGTTGGACCGCCAGGACGACTTCCGCCTGGTGATGGCGCTGGCTGAGTGGGCCTACCAGGCCAAGCATATCCCGGGTTCCATCCATTTCGCCACGATGCGGGAGGCGCTGCATTCTCTCAACAAAGAGGACGAGATTGTTGTGTATTGTTCCGATGCCAACTGCATCGCCAGTCAAGCCCTCGGCCAACTCCTTGAGCGCAACGGCTATACGCATGTCCTGCACTTTGCCGGTGGTCTCCAGGAGTGGGAGCAGGCGGGCTATCCCTTAGAGGGCCAGTGGGTCAAGGAAAAAGGAGATGAATAGCATTGAATCACTGGCTTTTGTCTTCCCGCTGAGGGCCGACAAGACGCAGGAATGGAGAGCCTGGATCAGGGAGATCCTGGGACCACGCCGCAGCGAGTACGAGGCTTTCAGCCGAAAGCTGGGTCTCAAGACGCAGCGCGCGTACCTGCAACTGCAGACGTCACAGGACCCGTTCGCGGTCTGGGGCCGGCAACGGATCCAGGACCTCTTCGATGGAGTCGACTTGACACAGACCGACCTGGGATCGCTCTCCCAATTCGTCTTTGATGGACCCAGCGCTGATGAAGATGAAGCCCATTCCCACGCCCGCAAAGTGATGGAACGACTAGGGATGATCCGTCCTTGAGGCTCACGCCTCCTCCGATTCGTCGGGGCCTTCTACAGTCAGGAGCTGGGAGCATGCCTTTGCTCTCCAATGGCCGCTTGAAGTATGATAGGTCTCAAAAAGACGAAAAGAAGAGGAGGAACTGATGAGACTACTTGCGGTCATCTTTGGAATAGCACTGATTGTGCTGGTCGCCCTGGACGCCTTTGAGACGATTGTTTTACCGCGCCGGGTCACCCGACGCATCCGCCTGACTCGACTGTTCTATCGGGTGTTTCAGTTCGGCTCGACCTCCCTTGGGCGCCTGATCCGATCGAGCGCCAGACGCGACGCCTTTCGGGGCTATATGGGCCCACTTTCCTTGCTCGCCCTGCTGTTGTTTTGGGCCGTGCTCTTCGTCGTGGGCTTTGGGCTCATCATGTGGGGATTGGCACTTCCCCTGACCCCCCTGAGCAGTCGATGAGCTTCCTGACCGATCTCTACCTGAGCGGTACGACGTTTTTCACGCTCGGCCTGGGGGATGTCACACCCCTCTCAGGCGTGGGACGCTTTCTGGTGGTCACGGAGGTGGCCTTCGGGTTCATCTTTCTGGCCCTGGTGATCAGCTATGTGCCCGTCATCTACCAGGCGTTCTCGCGGCGTGAGCTGCGCATCTCCTTACTGGACGCACGGGCCGGTTCTCCAGCGACGGCGGTGGAACTGCTGCGTCGCAATTGCGCCGGCAAGGATACCGGGGAACTGCGCCTGCTACTGCATGATTGGGAAGTATGGTGCGCCGACATTCTGGAGAGCCACCTCTCCTATCCCATCCTGGCCTTCTATCGTTCGCAGCATGAGCCACAATCCTGGGTGGAAGCCCTGACCGTCATCCTGGATACCTGCGCGCTCGTCCTGACGAGCATGGAGGACGCACCTCTGGCAGCAGCCCGCTTTACCTTTGCCGCCGCGCGGCATGCCGTCGTCGACCTGGCCCAGGTGCTAAATACCTCCCCCACGACTGGCGTGAATCGGCTCTCCTCAGCCGAATTTGCTCAGGTGCGAGGGAGGCTGGCGGCAGCAGGCATTCGTGTGCAGGAAAGCACGGCCAGTGAGCAGAAGCTGGAGGAGCTCCGAGCGACGTATGAGCTGTTTGTGAGTGCCCTAGCCGAGCGCATCCAGGTGTCCTTGCCACCCTGGATCCCGCCAGCAGACGTGCTTGATGATTGGCAAACCAGTGCCTGGGATGATCAGTTTCCTTCCATCCATCAGACACTCAACAAGGTGATGCACCCACAATGAACCAGACGCGTTCAGAGGCATCTGTGAATGTAGGATCTCACAGTTCCTTGGATTGTGATCATAGTTATTTGGACTGAGGGAGCTTGGCATTAAGACCAGGAAGTTTGCCAATTTTCTTAAATTCAAAGTTACTTGGAAACTCCTTTCCTTGTTAGCACAGTTATGTGGATTGTCCCAATGTTATCTCTTCAATATAAGCGATGTTTGTATATGGCTAAGGCCTTTTGTACCAGTTGTTCTGACATTCATGCTCTTGCTCCTTGCTTACAAGCGGCTAAACACGCCCAAGCCAGCGATAAGGACCACAATACCAACAGGCTGGTCTGAGAAGGAGTGGGAGTGCTGCCCACCTGGGCGCCACCGCTCTGTGCGACCGCAACCTGCGCCGATGGGGCAGGCG
>VBHS01000269.1 GCA_005881295.1 Chloroflexota bacterium | reverse complement strand
CGCTCAACGCGCTTTTTCATGAACGAAACCTTCTGCTCATTATTCACCCCTTCGTATCATTGTACCGGCTCCCTCGTCGGTGAATAATTCGCGCAGCAATATATGGGATTCCCGGCCATCGACAATATGTACACGTGGCACTGCGAGCAAGGCGTCAAGGCAGGCCGAAACTTTGGGGATCATACCGCCACTGATAACGCCATCTTCAATGAGCTTCTTCGCCTCCAGTTCCCCCAGTTCCGAGATCAATGTTCCATCTTGGCGACAGATACCCACCACATTGCTCAGGAAGATTAATTTCTCTGCGTTGAGCGCACCCGCTAAATGAGCTGCAACCAGGTCTGCGTTGATATTCAGGCAAGTATCATCTGGTCCCTGGCCAAGTGGAGCAATAATTGGAATATAGCCCTGGTCGATAAGTGTTTGCACAGGTAGGGGATCAACCGACTCGACCTCTCCAACAAAACCAAGGCGTTCATTAGCGACACGAGCACGGATCATGTTCCCATCTGTTCCACTTAAACCTACAGCGTGACCACCAAGTGAGGAAGTCATCAAAACCAGCCCCTGGTTGACCTGTCCCAACAGAACCATACGTACAACATCCAGTGTCGCTGCATCAGTGACGCGCAAACCCTGCTCAAAACGTGCCGGTAAGTTAAGCTTCTTCAGCCACTCATTAATATATGGACCACCGCCGTGCACCAGTACAGGATTGGCGCCTAACGCACGTAACCAGATGATATCCTGCAAAACACTGCGTTGATATTCAAGGGCGCTGCCCCCTAATTTTACCACCAGCGTCTTCCCTTTCAAAAAATCGATGTAGGGAAGTGCCTCGCGCAGTACCTGTGCAATTAAGTGATGATCGTTGATGATGTCGCCTTCTGACGTTATTGAAAATGTAATAGACATTTTAGAAAACCTTCCTCTTCATTTGATAATCGTTACATTGAATAAGAACACCCAATCGCCGCTTTTGGATAACACTCGTTTCTTTATGGGTAAAGAGACATTGGTGATAACCCATATGTTTCTGTTAGTCCAAAAAGCCTGTTCGCATTCTGTATTGCCTGGCCTGCTGCACCTTTGACGAGGTTATCCAGGCACGAAATCACCACGAGTCGCCCGGTACGGCTATCCACCGTTGGATGGATAAAGCAGTTATTGCTGCCATAGGACCATTTGGTATGCGGCGGTTGATCTATGACATGTACGAAAGGCTCATCCGCGTAGTAAGCTTCATAAAGCGCCTTGACATCTGCCGTTGTCGATACATGCCTCTGGTCATCTTGTCGCAAATCAGCATAACAAGTTGCCAGAATGCCGCGCGTCATTGGTATCAGGTGCGGTATAAACGTGATTCTTAGAGGCCAGCTGAACGCGTTACCTCCCGCCAGTGCAGCCGCAGTAAGTTCCTGGGAAATCTCGGGGAGGTGGCGATGTCCAGAGAGACTATAAGCACTCACATCTTCATTCGCCTCAGCATAGTGAGTACCTTGTGTCGGGCTGCGACCGGCGCCGCTTAACCCCGATTTGGCATCGATAATGACGTCAGGGACAATCATACCCGCAGCCACCACAGGTAGGAGTGCCAGCGTCGCAGCAGTAGCATAACAACCAGGATTCGCTATCAGCGTAGCCGCTTCAATACGCTCACGGTAACGCTCGCACAATCCATATACCGCTGTCTCCAAAAGAGCTGGTGCGGGATGAGTGTGCTTATACCATTCTTCGTAGACCGCCGCATCGCGCAAACGAAAATCGGCTGAGAGGTCTACGACCTTTGTACCCCGCTCCAATAATTGTACGACCGACGTTGCAGCCGCAGCGTGTGGTAGGCAAACAAAAGCGAGATCAGTCTGCTCAGGTTCCTCCGCGATAACAAGCGCTGCATCAAAACCGGTAGAGCTGTGATCGCGTTGCTTTAAGCCCGCATAGCATTGAGGGAAAACTTCATACAGCCGCTGCCCGGCGGCACTTCGCGCTGTTACGGCCTCCACACTGAAATGTGGATGTTGTGAAAGTAAACGCAGCAATTCTATTCCTGTATAGCTTGTCACGTTTACGATCGATACGCTGATCTTCATCATCATGTTCATCCTTCTCTTGATTTTCTTTGAAAGAAATGAGCGTGATGGAGGAAGCAGGCAATAAAAATGCCCTCGTCCCCATCAATACAGATCTGAAGGGACGAGAGCCTGGTGTTAGCAATGCTCCCGTGGTACCACCCATCTTGTCACCAAATCAGCTTCAGCGCAACCCATCTTCCTCACCACGCTGTGACGAAGTGTTTGTGACCACTTTACTGGTTATATCGCTGCATGGGAACCACCCATCTGCTCCTACTTGCCCTGGTTAGAAGGCTTTCTTCGGTCAGCCGCTCGCGAGGCGGTTCTGAGATGGTACATCTATTCCGAACTTCCACTAGCTATCGGATCGCTGTTAGAGACCTACCTCATACTATGTTCGCTCAACGCGGGACAGACTTTCTTATGTAGTTGTTACTCTTAAAGAATAGCAGTAGATTGGCGAAATGTCAACGACATCATACGACGGCATTTTTCTTGGTTCGTTGCTCTCCTTCTTTCGCCTGTTCAACTGCCTCGTCTCGCTTAGGTGGTCTCCGCCTGCGCCTCGCCAGCAGGTAGAGCAGATAGAAAAAAAGAGCGATGATCACGAGTTCAACAAGACGACCCAGGCTTAACCCCCCGCTTGTTCCTGGAAAAAGATAGACGTCGTCTGCAGCTGCAAAAAGTTGCGAGTAATCGCTCGCCCCCCAGGCAAATGAAAACACCGGTTGATCTTTGGGCATGCCAGGGCCCACGCTGCCCCAGTTCTGCCCGCTATCATCACTGCGCAGAGCCCCGATATCCGTACCAATAAACACCGTTGTCGGCTTGTGAAAATCAACATAAACGACATGTACGCTTGTCCCTACGAGTGACTCCTGGCTGGTCTTCCAGTGCGCTCCATAGTCCTGCGAAAGGTAGAAGCCATGATCCGTTCCGGCAAAGATAAGCCCCTTAGTCCCCCCTATGACATTAGTATCTGGTTGGACAGAATTTACTACTACAGAAGGGGCCAGACCTGTATTGAAGGTTTGCCACGATCCACCCCTGTTATCGGAGCGGTAAATACCCGAAGCAGTAGCGACCCAGATCTGCCCGCTGAGTACATCAAAAGTCAATGCATTGATGGTAGTAGCCGGAGGAAGGCCCTTATTGATGGAAGACCATGTATTTCCACCATCCAGGCTCACAAGTACCCCATGAGATGCCGTGCCAGCGAAAATTGTCTGTGGCGCTTTGAGGTCGAATGTAAGCGCAGTATAGTTAAATGACTGATCAGCGGCAGCTTTACCCACCAGGATCCAGTGGAGTGCTGCGTCAGTACTGACAAAGAGACCAGCGTCTGTCGCGGCGTACAATTTTTTCCCTGTGGCATCGAACGAGAGGGTGTTGATAGAAACCGTTGGCGGTAGACCTGTTCGATGCTCAGCCCAATGCTGCCCACCATCACTACTGGAAAATACTTTTCCCTGCGAACCGCCTGCAAAGATATCCTGCGGATTATTGAAATCTACCGCGAGCGTGCGAATATGCTGGTGTGGTAATCCACTCGATTGCCAATTCCCGCCGGCAAAGATTCCTGAGGTAGGTGAACAGGCAGAAAGGCAGAGCATTACGGTCGCGAGAAGCAGAAAAACTTTCGGTGCTGTAATACGCATACATACCTCGGACTAAGGGAGTAGTGGCAGTTCTTCGCCAAAGCCCTGCGTTAACGCCTGGTTATAAACATGAGCCGCGGCTGCGATATCTTCGAGCGCAATCCCTAGACCCTTATAGAGGGTAATATTCTCTGCCGCATCACGTTGCGGACCCCGCCTACCGACTACTTCAGACAGATCAAATACTCTATCCCAATTAAATAGATTTTCTTCGGCAGGAATGATGAAATCTCCTGCCTCAGTTTGTGCTTGCTCTCGCGAATCGGTAACAATCAAATAACTCCGCTGTAAAGTCGATAGATCAATTTCACGTTTTGTATGCCAGTTTGAGCCTATAGCATTGATATGACAACCTGGTTTGAGCCATTCTCCCTGGAAGACCGGGTCTGAAGACGAGGTTGCGGTAATCAAGATATCTGCTTCCTTGACCACCTGGCGAGCGCTGGGTACAGGCCTCACTTCAATATTGAGTACTTTCGCCATCTCGTTACAAAAGATATTACAAGCCTGTGCATCGCGACTGTAGACATAAGCTATCGTCACAGGACAAACAGCACATATCCCCATCAGTTGGGTAACAGCCTGATTACCAGAACCAATCAGGCCAACGATGGTGGCATCTGGTCGCGCTAGGAATTTGGTAGCCAGGCCACTGGTCCCCCCTGTGCGCATTCGTCCTAACCAATCGGCCTCGATAATAGCGAGGAGCTGTCCATCTTGAGCGCTATGGAGCATCACAACAAAGCGTACCCCTTCCCGAAATGCCGTATACGATTTATACCCAAGCACACCCAGGGTGGGTGCAGCCGCGGACAGCACGTGCAATACGCCATTTAACAGCCTGATACGTTGACGAGGAAGATTTATTGCATTTTTATCCGCTAGAGCGCCAAATACTTGTTCCAATATGGCTACAGTATCAGGCATAGACAAAAGAATACGGACATCTTCCTCACGTAATACTAAAGCCATAGGAGTTGCTCGATATTCGACTACTGCTTACGACTGCTTACGACGGATAATGCGTCGCATGTAAACCACTGTTTCTTCTATCTCATAGTTCTTAGGTAATTTAAACTGTTTATCGTTTTGCGGAAACAGTACATCTCGTAACCTGTTCAGTGTCGGTAAAGTATTACTGACTGGCCGTGGTGGTTTTGCAGGCGGCATCACGCGGGCCATCAGGCCACGCCGCACTAACTCGATACCAACTCCAACGGCAACTGCCCCAACTCCCGCGGCAAAACGCGGCAATTGGGGATTCTGTAATAAAGAAGGAGTACGGTTTTGTATTGTTACCAGGCTTGTTGAGGGTACTGTTAAATCTGCCCCACAACGACGGCAATACGAGTCACCTTCTTCATTTCCGAAACGACATTTAGGACATAGCATTCGCGTATCCCTCCTTAAAGAACGCTGCACTGCACTTTCTTTACTTCCTACTCTCTAGTATCTCGGCAATCGCGCCGATGACCAGAGCATTTTCTTCTATGGTATTGTAAAAATATGGCGAAGCCCGCAACAATCCTGGACGTGAGTCCGTAATGATATTACGCGCGACAAGGGCCTTCACCACTTCTTCAGGTTGTTCAATCTCCAACATTACAATGGAACTGCGTTGTTCTGGCTCCAGCGGAGCACGCACTTTCCAACCATGTTCACGAGCCTGGGCAATCAGGTCATTGGTCAAATAGCGGGTACGCTCACAAATCTGCTCTACACTAATCTCCTGTACAATATCAAGTCCGCCATTCGCTGCGTAAATCGCAGCAACAGCAGGCGTTCCCATTTCAACTCTGGTAGCATCTGGACGAAAATCAAACTCCCGTGTCTTAAACTGGAACTGTTCGCTATGTCCAAACCATCCGGCAATCGTAGGTTGTAACTGGGATATCAATCCTTCACGGATATAAACAAAGGCCAATCCGGGACCACCCATCAACCATTTCAGTGTACCCGTCACCAGGAAATCAACGTCCATGGCATTGACGTTTATCGGTATCTGGCCAGTCCCCTGGTAATCATCGACCAGCATATAGGCACCGTGCTTGTGCGCGATATCGGCGACCGACCGTATATCCTGGATATAGCCACTCGTATAGAATACACGTGAAGTAGCCACTAATACCGTTTTATCATCAACCTCGCGCTCGAACAATTCCGGGGGAGTATAAATACGATCAGGACTTTCAACAAAACGACACTCGACGCCTATACGCTGCTTCACCAGCCACTGGTACGCCAGCGTGGGGAAATCCATATCAGCCATCACGACGTTGTTCCGCTTGCTATAGTCTAACGCCGAAGCGATGGAACTGAGCGCGACAGAGACGCTTGGAGCGATAGCCACCTCGTGCAATTGCGCTCCAATAATGGCAGCAAATTTCTGTCTAGCCTTGGCGATCTCCCCCATCCAGATTTCATACCAGGCATGCGCTCCCCACTCGTTCCACATCTCCATGAATTGTGCCAGGCCTTGCATCGATCGATTCGAGAGGGCGCCCAATGAGCAACTGTTCAGGTACGTCTTCCGCTGCAGGATCGGGAACTCTGAGCGATACGCCAGTAATTCTGGATGTTCGATGGCGACGGGGGCCGGATATTGCACCC
>VBHS01000453.1 GCA_005881295.1 Chloroflexota bacterium | reverse complement strand
CAGTCGCCTGCGGCAAATCCATATCTGCTGCAAGAGCTCCAGGGCGTCCCAGGCATAGACCAATTCGCGCCTTAAATAGGGGCGAACCATTTCTACTTCCAGACCAACGCGCCGCAAGTGATATACCCAGCGCTCCACCGGCCACAGATTACGATGAGCCAGTTGACGATTGCGCCAGGCAGCGTAGCGCCGCGATGGAAGGAAGAGCCATGTACTAAAAGCCTCGGTGGGTACCGTGAATAGTAATCGTCCACCTGGACGCAGTACTCGCGCCACTTGCTCCAGCACGGCATCTATCTCCAGGTCAAGCACAGGTCGTTCATACTCCTGCTCCCGCAGGACCGCAATCTCAGCGGCGCGCCATAGGCCAAGTGACGGTCCCTGGAGTTCTAAGAGCATGCGAAAAGTGGGTGCGTCCAGGTGAAGAGAGCGAACATCTGTCACATAGGCTCTGCTTTGTGGGGGAGTATCTTTCTGGCTACGAACATTCATAGACATGTATGCATCTCCAGCAGGAGCTTAGAAGGTCCCTGTATATATTGAGCAGGAACGGCAGATATCCGGCGGCTCATCCGATGCGAACTGATCGCGAAACGCCTGATAGGGCGCGCCATTCCAGGTCGCCTCAACGCCTTGTTCCGCGATATTGCCGAAGTTGATGCGGTCGGGAGTCGAGACCATGCAGCAGGGCATGGCGTATCCCTGGTAGCTGATATAGGTCCCCTGCCAGGGCCAATGGCAGCGAGTCGGGCCGGGAGTGCCGTGAGGATGTAAACGCAACCTGATAGAGGGCAGGCGCAGGTCCACACCTAACTCTCCGGCAATCCTGCGCGCCTCCGCAAAGTGATGCTCGACGCGCTGAGGATCTTCCTCGAGCAGCGTCTGAGCTTGCACAAACTCCCTCATTGAACGGTAGTGTACCGGCAAGCTCGCCTCACCAAAGTCGTGACAGAGGTGCTGGACAAATATTCTCTCCACCGACCAGCGATGTGCCAGACGCACGAGGTCAGCAAGTTCATGCAAGTTTTGCCGCATGACCACAACCACAAGAACGAGTCGTGGAAGTTTACTGCCCAATCGCTCTTTGATAGAGATAAGCTGTTCAAGGTTGCCCACCACGCGTTCAAAACGCGCACGTACGCGAATGCGCTCGTAGGTCTCGGGGTTCGCACCATCAATAGAAACGTGGAGGCAATCAAGGCCGCTGGTCACGCAACGCTCGGCGCGCCTTTCGTTCAAGAGCGTCAGATTCGAGTTGGTGGTGACGGTGATATTCCTCCCGACGGCGTAAGCAACCATATCAAAAAAGCGTGGGTGCATCATCGGTTCGCCCAGCCCCTGTAAGTGCAGTTCCTTGACGTTTGGAAACTGGTCAATGATGCGCGTAAATTGTTCGAATGCCATGAAAGCAAGGGGCCCATAGGGAGGACCATCCTGGCGAAACTGAATCGAGCACATCTGGCAGCGCAAATTACACTGTCCGACGGGTTCGATCTGGAGATAAGAGGGAAGTTCCATGCGCTACGTCCTTCACAGTAGATATTGCACCTCTTACTATTTATAACGCAGAGGGATAGCGCTATAGACGCATTTGCTATCAAAGAACACGAATTTTCCTGCAAATACGTGACAAAGTATCTTCTCTATAGAAAATATATTTTTGATCCATAAGAATAGTAGATGAGATAACATAAATACTTGACAAAGCAGCAGACATGCCGTATACTTTTTACGGTGAAGAAAGGCTCATCCCCTGATAGTACATCGTAAAGACGTTGCTTATCGTATACTGATTGTCCCCACTTGTTGAAACTACACGAAGGTGATCATGTTCTGTTCGCCAAGTATGGTGGCACAGAGATCATACTGGATGATGAGACATACCTGGTACTCAGAGAGAGTGACATACTGGCAGTTCTTGATTGAGTACTATTTTCCATCCCTCCTGGGCTGATGGCTCCTTTGCGGTCGAATGACGCGTAGGGAAGATAGATACTACCGCGTCATTTTCGGCTGTTTAAAAGGATAAGCAGCAGTGCCAGAGAGATGAATTTCAAGATGGAAGCTGAGGAATACTGGTTATGGCTAAAGAGATCATTTTTACTGAAGATGCGCGTCGTTCTTTGAAAAAAGGCATTGATACACTGGCCGAGGCCGTGAAAGTCACCCTGGGCCCCAAGGGACGAAATGTGTCCCTGGACAAAAAATTTGGCGCGCCTACGGTAACGCATGACGGTGTGACTGTTGCGAAGGAGATTTCTCTGGAAGACCCGGCCGAGAACATGGGCGCTCAACTACTCAAAGAGGCTGCAACAAAAACAAATGATGTTGCGGGTGATGGTACAACCACCGCTACTGTGCTGGCCCAGGCTATCGTCACAGAGGGCATGAAAAATCTCGCAGCGGGAGCCAACCCAATGCTCGTCAGGCGTGGTATCGAGAAGGCTGCAGAGGCGGCCGTCAACTACATCCGCTCCGAGTCCATCCCTGTTGAGGGTCAGAGGGAGATTGCGCAGATTGCTGCAATCTCTGCCGCCGATGAGCAAATTGGTCAGCTTATCGCCGAAGTGATGGATAAAGTTGGGAAAGATGGTGTTATCACCGTGGAAGAGTCGCGTGGCACTGACTTCGAGACCGACTACGTAGAAGGAATGCAGTTCGACAGAGGCTACATCTCGGCCTACTTCGTCACAAATCCAGAGAGAATGGAAGCCGCGATTGATAATCCATATATTCTGATCACAGATAGGAAGATCAGTGCCGTTGCTGATATCTTGCCCGTCCTTGAGCAGTTGACCCAGCAGGGGAGCCGCGATATTGTGATTATCGCTGAGGACGTCGATGGCGAAGCGTTGGCAACGCTCGTGGTGAACAAACTGCGTGGGATCCTGAATGTGCTCGCCATCAAAGCTCCTGGCTTTGGCGATCGCCGCAAGGAGATGCTGCAAGATATCGCTATCCTGACCGGTGGGCAGGTCATTAGCGAAGAGACCGGTCGCCGCCTCGACAATGCGACACTCAGTGACCTGGGTAATGCCCGTCGTGTTGTGGCTAACAAGGATCAAACGACCATCGTTGAAGGCAAAGGAAGCCAGGAGGCAATTCAAGCACGCATTCGTCAAATCAAGGCACAGATTGAGGAGACGACCAGCGACTACGATCGTGAGAAGCTCCAGGAGCGACTGGCGAAGTTGACCGGCGGCG
>VBHS01000268.1 GCA_005881295.1 Chloroflexota bacterium | reverse complement strand
CGAGTGCGACGCCAAGTCCGACGCCGAAACTTACCTGTGCTACGAGCGTAGCAACAGTTGTGTCCCCGGGAAATTCAACAACGTGCTCCAGTCCAACACCTGGGCAGAAACCGAAAGCGGCAAGGACTCGTGTGACAAAGACAGCGCTAATTCTTCTACACGGTGCCAATCAGGGCTTACCGATAGATAATGATTTGAGCAGTTCGGTCAGCAGCCCCACTGAGCAAGTTGTCGTATCCAATGTAAATGTAGTCAACTTCGATCAAAACTTTAAGGTCCTCCATTTTCAACAATATACTCTCTTGGATAACTCATGGGAGGTGTATACCGGTAGTTTTGTAAGCCGCAGTCAGGACGCGCTCTTTCTTTATGATCGCATGCTTGGTGAGGCACGCCTATTAAGCTTTGATGCCAAGTTGCAGATTTCACATTATCAAACGATCCATAATCTTGACGCGAACTGGGAGGTACATAGTGGAGATTTCATAGGGTCTGGACGTTCACAGGTGCTGCTATATGATCCTAGCAGTGGGGATGCACAGATAGAAATCTTGAAGAGTGACCTATCGCTATCAAGTCAAAAGAGTTTCTCTGGTTGGGGTGCAAATCAAGCGCTCTACGTTGGTCACTTTGGCACGCCAACATTGAATGTGATGCTCTATGATCCACAGACATTACAGAGTACGTTTATTGCCTTTGATGCTTCTCTCATAGTAAAGCATCAAATTACTATGCCCGCCTGGGATAATCGCTGGCAGGTACTCATAGGCGCTTTCCTGGATCGTTCTCGCTGCTTAGC
The DNA here is from genome assembly GCA_005881295.1 of Chloroflexota bacterium. GTDB lineage: Bacteria > Chloroflexota > Ktedonobacteria > Ktedonobacterales > Ktedonobacteraceae > UBA11361. The sequence goes on along the minus strand of VBHS01000268.1, from coordinate 11,259 downwards.
TGCCCATAATTGTTCAACTGGTGATGATATCCTGGTATTGAATCGCCAGACAGGACAAATGCAGCAATTTGTCTTTTCCTTTGGTACTCAATATCGGGTCATCGATAATCGTTCTCAAGGATACGTACGGACTGGGGCAGCATCAACGCCCAGCTTAACTCCTTTAGACGCATCGAACTTCAGTCTTTTGACTACACTGAGTACGACGATCAGGGGTGAGGAATTGTACTGATAGTTTGTCCTCTAACTTGCTCATTTTTGATCGTCACAAAGTACTTCAGCCATGGTACAATGGCAGCTATGCATAACATATTTTTAATTGGACTTCCTGGTAGCGGGAAGAGTACCATCGGTCGTATCCTGGCGCAGCGGCTGAACAAACCTTTCTTTGATATCGATGTACTCATTGAGCGCGAGTGTGGTGAGCATATCTCCACTATTTTCGAGCACTACGGTGAACAATATTTTCGCTCGTGTGAGAGCCGCCTGCTCGCCCAGGTCGCTCAATCTGAGGGGAATGCCGTTGTTGCGACTGGTGGGGGTGTCGTCACGAAAGCGGAGAATCGTTCGCTCATTCGCTCTCGTGGTGTTTCAGTCTATTTGATGGTTGATCCCCAGACCGCGCTTGACCGCTTGAACAGGCAGCACCACGAAAAGCAAGCGCAGGGGGAAGTTCCTGAGATTCGCCCTCTATTAATTGGTTCCGATCCTTTGAAATCTCTGCGAACGTTGTTGCAAGATCGTTCAATATGGTATGAGGATGCTCATTTTACCTGCTCGACACTGAACAAATCTGTCCAACGAGTTGCCCAGGAAATCATCGCAATGTTTATCAGTTCAGGTGAGCTTGTCGGGGAACCTCCTATCCTTGATGTACAGCGCATTCACGTAGACAAGGGGTATAATGCAGTAGTGGAATGGGGTGGCCTGGGCAGGCTTCCACTGCATCTTAAGAAGCTTAACTTACCTCCGAGAGTATTTCTTATAACTGATAGTCACATTCACAAACTCTATGCATCCATGATCATGGGAACACTCTCCAGTGCTGGCTTCGAACCTCAATTGTATACAGTACCGGCTGGAGAGGTGAGTAAATCACAGGAACAGCTCAGTGCACTTTACGATTGGCTAATAAAACAGCGTGCTGAACGCGGCGAGGCAATTATTGCACTCGGCGGTGGGATGGTGGGTGACCTGGTTGGCTATGCAGCTGCTACATACCTGCGTGGTGTCCCTCTGGTACAGGTGCCAACTTCTTTACTTGCCCAGGTCGATTCCGCAATTGGTGGCAAAACAGGCATCAATCATGTTATGGGGAAGAATCTCATTGGCACCTTTTATCATCCACGGCTAGTACTGGTCGATCCCGCAACACTCTTGACGCTACCCATTCGGGAACGCACCGAGGGCTGGGCAGAAGTTGTAAAGTATGGTATCATACTCGATACGGAATTGTTCGCCCGGCTTGAGGAATATGCTGACACCTTACGAGAGTTTACCAATCCCCCGGCTACGCTACTTTGTCAGATTGTTATGAACTGTATCGCCTTGTCCCGAAGCGGAGCTGGTGCGACAGAATAAGCTGCTCGAAGCATTAGGCTTACCAACATCTTATGCCGGGTCAGTACACGTAAAGGATATCCTCTCTGCTATTCAATTGGATAAGAAAGTGGCGGGTAAGCAGGTACGGTGGGTTCTACCAAAGCAAATGGGAGACGTTACAGTTACACCGGTGCCCAATGAACTGGTTGAGAGCGTAATAACAGCATTCTTCGCAGAGAAAAGGCCTTAACTCGATGTTAAATATATTGGTCGTCAATGGTCCAAATCTCAATACTTTGGGGACCCGTGAACCCGCTATATATGGAATGGTGACCCTCCCGCAAATTTGTTCGATGCTGCAAAAACGAGGAGAGGAGTTGGAAGCAACAGTGCATTGTTTCCAATCGAATCACGAGGGCGCTCTCATTGATTATCTACAGGAACACGAAGGTAGTGCAGATGGTATTATCATCAATGCCGGTGCGTTGACACACTACTCAATTGCATTGCGCGATGCCCTGGCGATGGTGAAACCTCCTATCATCGAGGTACATCTCAGTAATATTTATGCCCGTGAGCCATTTCGACATCAATCGCTGATCGCGTCGGTCTGTCGAGGACATATCGTTGGGCTGGGCTGGCGTGGATATCTCCTGGCATTGGAGGCACTGGTTGAACTGGTGCGCGAACAGGTCAAAGAAGGAAACGTATGAGTCAAGAAGCAATGAATCAGCTGCGTGCATGGATGGCCGAACAAGGGCTAGATGCATATATGGTGACACAGCCACAGAATCGCTCCTATTTAAGTGGATGGCTTAATGATGACGTGGAAGGTGCCGGTCTATTACTAGTGGGACGACAACAACAAATATTGTTCACAAATCCGCTCTATAAAGAAGTGGTCGAGAACGAGGCGCAAGGTTGGCAGGTGAATGTTCCCCCTTCTCGCGAATATTGGGCTGCGATTGCCACATCAGCCCAGGAGCATGGCTGGCAAAACATTGGGTTCGAATCAGCGGCGCTCACGTTTGCCGAGTATGAAAAGCTTCGTCGTAGCGGCGAAAGTATTTTTACGCTTCATCCTTTCGAGGATAGCTATATAGAGAAGCTGCGCCAGGTAAAGCAACCACATGAAATAGAGCTGCTGAAACGTGCTATTGCTATCACAGATGAGACATTTACGCATCTTTGTAGTTGGATTCAGCCTGGCATGACAGAGAAGGAGATACAGTGGGAGATCTTGCGCTACATGATATCACAAGGTGCAGATGGTCTCTCATTTGATTCGATCGTCGCTTCTGGACCGCACGGCTCAATGCCGCATGCACATCCCAGTGAACGGCATGTTCAACGTGGTGAGCTCATTACTATTGATATGGGCGCTCGTTACAAAGGATATTGTGCGGATATGACCCGTACCATCTGTCTTGGAGAGCCATCTGAAGCGCGTATGCAAGAGATATACGATGCCGTTCTTAATGCGATGAAAACATGCGAGGCTGGCCTCTATGCAGGAATTGCTGGTAGTGCTGCCGATGCTTTAGCACGCAATGCATTGAATGTTGCCGGGCTATCAGAATACTTTGTTCACAGTACAGGGCATGGTGTAGGGTTGCAAACACACGAAGGTCCCAATCTCTCTCCTCGGTCGCCAGATACCATGGTTTTACCGGAAGGAACTGTCGTTACCGTCGAACCAGGAGTCTATATTCCTGGCTGGAGTGGTGTGCGTATCGAAGATTGTGTCCTGGTAAAAGAAAATGGTGTTGAAGTCTTGACCCAGTCACCAACCGAACTGGTATTACAACGCTGATGCCACTGCCGCAATGTGTTGCGCTAACCTATAAGGAGCTATACTGTATGATATCCACGGGTGACCTGAAGAAAGGTGTAACCATCGAATTTGAAGGGCAGATGTGCAGCGTACTGGATTGGCAGCACGTAAAAATGGGGCGCGGCGGTGCGATAGTGCGCATGAAACTGCGTAACCTGCGCACAGGCTCCACCTTTGATCGTACCTGCGATGCAGGTGAAAAGTTTAAACGTGTCTATCTCGATCGTAGTACAGTGACCTACCAGTATCAGGATGACGATCAATATCATTTCATGGATACCAGTACATATGAAGACGTTGTGCTGACTGCGCAGCAACTTGGTGATGCGAAAAACTTCCTGATTGATAACCTGGAACTTGATCTCATCACATATGAGGAAGAACCAATTTCCGTCGAGCCACCTGAAAAGGTTGTCATGCAGGTGACCTATACCGAGCCCGGTTTCAAAGGTGATACTGCTACAGGCGGTACCAAGCCTGCCACTACCGAGACCGGGTTTGTTGTGCAGGTGCCACTTTTCATTTCAAATGGTGATTTGATACGTGTCAACACAACGTCTGGTACATATGTAGAGCGAGCGTAGGATTGTTAAAGTGAACATGTACGAACTGATCGCGGCAGGTGGGACAACGTTTTCCCCTCTATTCTAACTGTTTTGATCATCTTCCGATTGCGGCATTGTTCGTCTTCACTATCATGCTCCCGCCAGGAGAGAGTAGTATGGATGGAAAACAGGGTACCCACCGAGCGGGACGCCGAATATCCCCCTCCATTGGAGAAAATGATAAAGGACCGCTTGACAGCGAGGCAAGCGAAACTGCCACTGTTATCAGCGTTGAGCTTTTGCAGCGCCTGGTACAATTGCTCGACCAAAGTGACGTTTCCGAATTGGAGTTCAGGCAAGCTGAAGAAGGGACACACCTGGTGTTACGTAAGGTAAAGCTTGATGAACACAATGGGCAACTTCAGGGAGTTGTCATGAAGCCCCAGGTTGAAGTACCTTCCACGGATGCTCAATTGACTGTTTCTACCACTGCATCTGCAGAAACGAAACACTACATCTCCTCTCACCTGGTAGGTATCTTTCACGTTTGGGCCAAACCCAGATTTAGATGCTCCAACGGTGTTGAGCGTTGCTCAATTATCTCGCTATCTAAAAGAACTGTTGGAAGTGGATGATGTCTTACAGAATATCTGGGTTCAGGGTGAAATCTCAGGATGCAAGACCTACTCTTCCGGCCATTGTTATTTCACTCTCAAGGACGCTGAGGCACAATTGCATTGTGTCTTCTTTAAGAACGCCCGTTTACGTTCATCGGCGCCCGTCCTTCGTGATGGTATAGCCATTACCGCTAACGGGCGTATTTCATACTATGAGCGAGATGGCAAACTTCAACTGTACGTTGAATGTGTTGAGTTGATAGGGGAGGGAGCACTTTTCCTCCGCTTTGAGCAACTCAAGGCGCGCTTAGCTGCGGAGGGTCTCTTCGATGAGAATCGCAAGCGCCCGTTGCCGGAACAACCCGCTGTTGTTGGCATTGTAACCTCACCTCAGGCAGCGGCACTGAGAGACATGCTACGTGTTCTTCATGCGCGTTATCCTTTAGCAGAAGTACTTCTGGCTCCGACATTGGTGCAGGGAAGTGAAGCTCCCGCCTCTATCTCTGCCGCCCTTGACCTTCTTAATGAGCATGGTGAGGCAGAAGTAATTATACTTGGACGTGGAGGTGGCTCCATTGAAGAGTTGTGGGCCTTCAACGAGGAGATCGTAGCACGAGCTATTGCCCGTTCTCGCATCCCTGTCATCAGTGGCGTCGGCCACGAAACAGATTTCACCATTGCAGATTTTGTCGCGGATTATCGAGCATCCACTCCAACTGCGGCGGCTTCCAAGGCGGTGCCTGACATCACTGAACGGCAAATTGATATCCAGGCAAAACAACTGGAATTAACTGAATTGATGGAAGAATGTTTTGGAGATATGGCCGAGAAACTGGAGCGTATTCAGCGAGACCTGCAAAGAGCCAGTCCCAGTAGCCTGCTGGATAGGCGCCGTCAACAGCTTGACGATACCTCTGCGCTTTTACAGACAAGCTTACAACACATACTCACATTGCGTAGCGAACGCTTGAGTGGTATGGCTTTGCGTTTGCATGCTCTCAGTCCTTTGATAACCATCGCGCGTGGCTATGCCGTAGTGCGCCGTGATATCGACTCAACAATAGTTACCAGTATAAGGCAAACGCGGCCTGGCGAAAGTTTAACAATTCAGGTTACTGATGGCAGTATTCCAGTTGAAGTACGCAGAATCTGAAGAACTAACAATGACACGGAGGAGCAACTGTACGAACTCGGACGCAACCTCCTTAAATGGTCGCATGGATGGTGAATGATGGAATCATTAACTTTTGAAGAAGCTTATGCACAACTCGAAGCTGCTGTAACAGCTTTGCAAGATGGACAGATGCCGCTTGAACGCGCCCTGCAATATTACGAAGAGGGTATGAAACTGGCACAATACTGCAATGAATTGCTTCAGAAGGCGGAACTGCGCGTGCAACAACTGAGCGTTGATAACCAGGGCGCGATCATCTCACAGCCACTGGAATTGCCATAGAGGAGACAAAACAGAACAGACGATGGGTACTTCTCTGCTTGATAATCGTGTCCTGATAGCAGCTCTTTTAGCATGGGCAGTTGCGCAGGTCGGTAAAACCATCTACGAGTTTATTCGTCAACGTAAACTTATAGTTAGCCGGCTCGTCTCTTCGGGTGGCATGCCAAGTTCGCATTCGGCGTTAGTGACGGGACTTGCCACTGCAACAGGACGTGTTTCTGGACTTAGCTCAGCGTCCTTTGCTATTGCTGTTGTCCTGGCCGCTATTGTGATGTATGATGCTGCCGGGGTACGCCGGGCGGTAAGTATCCAGGCGCGTATTCTCAATCAGATGATTGATGAAGCATTTCAGGGACAACCTTTTGCTGAAAAACGTCTGCGTGAATTGATCGGTCATACCCCTGTCCAGGTGATAGTTGGCGGTATCCTGGGTATTCTAATCGGCCTCCTCGCGACCCTCTAGCTGCTACACGGAATTGCCGAGTATCGTACCTCTCGTTGGAATTCTCTTTTTTATGATGATTTGAGCATTTGCAAACTAACTGTTTAGTGGTCTTACGGTCATGGGCGTTCCCTGGATGAAGCGGCCATGGTCGGTTATGAAGAAGGTGCTTGTGCAGTCCTTCTCTCTCTATAAAGCCCCATGATTCCAACCACCATTGACATAAGCTTCAATTGCTTCTACACTCTCATTAAGCAGATGTACATTCATCCTGGTGAGCGCAAGGTATGGCCACCACATGAACAAGGAGCCGAACGTGGATGCAATCATTGGAAGATATCGGTTACGCATGGAGGACACCGGTCTCATTCTCAGACACATATCAGGGATCACTTTTGACATGACGCCAGATGAAGCGTTGGGTCTCCTGAATTTCCTCAGTGCGTACCGTGAGAACCTGACCTCCTTCGTGGAACTTGAGACGAACCCTGACTTAAAGAGCATTGTCGTGGAGAAAGCCGATAAGAGAGACGAGCAATCTTGATCTTCTGACAGGGTGTGATGTAGGATACCACATCTTTACAATTGAATCTTGGCGATATGAGTGAAACAGAGCTGAGCGCTGGCGAGTAATCGCTGTACGTCATTGTACTGGACGCCTTTTGAATCCTGGTGATATGCTTGTAAGAAGCAAACCAGAAAAACAAGCATATCACAAGGATATTTGATGCCTTTCTCATCCAGAAAACTGTTTGCTCTACTGCCTACCATGGGAACTCTTGCGGCGGCAGGGGGCGCAGCTGCTCTTGCGATACAGATTTATCGTCGACCCGTCGAAACGGCGGTTTTTGTTTCCCGCGCCGCGTTGCTGCTGGCAGGCGTGCGTGAGGAAACCTGCGATGTTGGGAATTTCCCGATCCATTACTACTGTACAGGCCGTCGCGGCACCCCCATTGTGCTGATTCATGGTATTGGTAATTCTGCCGAAATCTGGTCGTCTCTCGTTTTGCGTTTGAGCAGAGAGTATCTGGTGTATGCTCCTGATTTGCCAGGTTTTGGCAAGACGCCACCAGCACCAGAAGGGTTTAATATCGCAACACATGTCCTGTACTTGAAACGCTTTCTGGACAGCCTGGGTTATCCACAGGTGACGCTTGTTGGCAATTCGCTTGGTGGCTGGATTGCAACTCGTTTTGCAATTGCAAATCCTGAACGCGTAAATCATCTTTACCTGCTCAATAGCGCTGGTTTGAGGCGTGAGCAGATGAACTCCCCATACGCAGTAGACAGGGCCGCAGCGCAACTTTCCGCGAATCATATGTTAGGATATCCAAGACCACTTCCTGGCTTTATCCTCGATGCGATTGTACGTGTCTCGCAAATGCCTGCCTATACCAATTTCGTCAAGGGTTACGATATTCAGGAAGAATTGGATAGCGTGTTATCTCAAGTACAGACGCCAACGACAATCATTTGGGGAGAGCAGGATAAGATTTTTCCCATTACCTGTGCTTATGATCTACATACGGGTATAGCTAACTCTGAACTCGTACTCTTGCCTGATGTCGGGCATTTGCCGCAGCTTCAGGCAAGCGCCAAAGTGGCGGAAATCATATCCAAAGATCATTCTCTATGGTTATAAAGGTCGCGATGCCTGCAAGCGTTCTGGATGTTTCTTGCGCCAGTAGCGCATATAGCCCTGCACGGTCATCGCGTAATTCGATGCGATCTCATACCTTTGCAGCGCGTGAGCATCACGTGTAACTCGTTGGAGCTCGGGTTGGGTCTTTTCAATGACCAGGGCGATGATCTCAGCCTCGTTCTTACCACTGCGCATGGTTTCCAGGATAAAATCACCCCAGGCCAAGAGCTTTTCGCGTAAGATTCCAAGATGCTGCGGAACCTCTTTGATCGCGCCAAAATGTCCCAGGTACAGGATATCGGGGCGCAGGCTACGAATAAGGCTGATACTGTCCGACCAGGCTTCGAGGTCAAGATCGGGTGGCGGGGTAGGTGGCCTCACATAGTCAACACCTGGCAGTTTTACGCCCGCCACATCTCCCACGAACATCTCACCTGAATGCGCATCGAAAAAGACGACGTGATGGATGGCGTGTCCAGGGGTGTAGTGCACTTCCAGCCGACGACCTGCTACCTGGAGGACGTCTCCTCCTTCAAGTGTGTGAAGTCGCTCTGCTGGCGTCGATTCGATATCACCCCAGAGCATGTGCGTGCGGTCGCCGTAGATGCGTGACGTACTGGCGACGACTTTCGTGGTATCGGCCAGGTGAGGAGCGCCTTTGCTATGCACGTACACCTGCGCTCTGGGTAGTTGCCGCACCAGAGAACCTGTTGCTCCAGCGTGATCCAGATGAACGTGGGTTGGCAGGATATGAGTTACTTCTCGCGGGTCAAAGCCTACGGCACGAATCGATGCCAGTAATGGCTCGAGCGTACTACCGGGTCCAGGATCGATAAGGGCGAGTTCGTTCTCCCCAGCAAGAAGATAGGAGCCGACAATCTCGTGTTCGCCCAGGAATGGCAGAGAAATCTGCCATGCCCCCGGGCTAATTTGTGTAACCTTTGCCAAGGAGAAATCCTCCTCTATTTTTTAGCTGAGATGGCTTTTGCTTGTGTGAATAGCAGGAGATAGTCCCTACCTCCCGCCTTAGAGTCAGTACCTGACATATTAAAACCACCGAAGGGGTGGACGCCAACGAGGGCACCGGTGCATTTCCGATTGAAGTACAGGTTGCCGACATGGTAATCTTCTTTGGCCCGCTCTATGCGTTGTGGATCCCTTGAATAGAGGGATCCTGTCAATCCATACTCGGTGTCGTTGGCAATATGCATGGCATCATCAAAATCTCTCGCTTTTATTACGGCCAGCACAGGCCCGAAAATTTCTTCCTGGGCGATGCGCGCGTGTGGGTCCACATCCGCGATCACCGTTGGTTCGATGAAGTAGCCGGGACCATGATGGCCTCCTCCGCTTACCAGCTGGCCCTCGCCTTTGCCGATCTCGATATACTCGGTGATCTTCTTCATTGCATTGGCATCGACAACCGGTCCGATGAGTGTTTCTGGCTTTGTAACATCGCCCATGGTCAACTGCTGCGTTTTCTCTACGACCTTCTGCAAGACCTGGTCATAGACCTTGTCAACAATGATGGCGCGGGAGCCTGCAGAACATTTCTGCCCCTGGAAGCCAAAAGCGGAAGCGACGATACCTGTAGCAGCGGCATCGAGATCAGCCGTTTCGTCCACGATGACAGCATCTTTCCCACCCATCTCCAGGATGGCACGTTTCAGCCAGCGCTGCCCTTTGCGTGGTTTCGCGGCCAATTCATTGATGCGCAGACCGACATCACGCGAACCTGTAAAGGCGATGAAGCGCACCTGGGGATTCTCAACCAGGGCATCGCCAATGGTTGATCCCGATCCCGGGAGGAAATTGACTACACCGGCGGGCAGGCCGACCTCTTCCAGGATACGCATGAACTGCGCGGCGATGGCGGGTGAGGTGCTGGCGGGTTTGAGGATGACTGCATTGCCTGTCACAAAGGCTGCGCTGGTCATACCGACCATAATCGCGCAGGGGAAGTTCCAGGGTGGAATGACGGCGCCTACGCCAAGAGGTATATAGACGAGATCGTTATCTTCTTCTTTGATACGTGTAAGGGGCTGTTCACTCGCCAGGCGCAGCATGTCGCGTGCATAGAACTCCATGAAGTCGATGGCTTCAGCAGTATCTCCATCGGCCTCGGCCCAACTCTTGCCGACTTCATAGATCATCCATGCATTAAAATAGAAACGACGCTGGCGCATCAGGTCGACAGCCGCGAAGAGATAGCCTGCTCTTTCTTCAGCTGGAACGTGTTTCCAGCTTTCGAAGGCGGTCGCGGCGGCCTGCACTGCTGCGTTTGCCTGTTCAACGGTGGCGCGTGAAAAATAGCCAATGACCTGGTCGGGTTGCGAAGGATTGACGGAGGTGAACGTGTCCTCGTTCATGATCTTCTCACCGCCGATGATGAGTGGGTATTTGCGTCCCAGTTCACTTTTGACCTGCTCCAGAGCTTCTATCTGCGCCTTGCGGTTTTCTTCTTTGCTAAAATCGATGAAAGGCTGGTTCTGAAATGGCGTTTGTGCGCGCGCTGTTGCACTTTCTAATGTATTCTTCATCAAATGAACTCCTTGAAAACACTACGTTGTGTTGGACGATTTCTTCCTTTCATTGTATCTCATAACAGAAGCCATGGTAAGGGAGGTTATGAGATTGTCCTTTTCTTATAGTTGAACTCCAGCATGCGACAGAATTTGGTGCGAATCTCTCCGAAAATGCGACACAATTTTTTTGGAAAGGATTAGTTTCCATGTAATGATTGGGCCTGCTTAGTATTTCCAAATCATCTCGAAGGATGCGGAACTCAATTATAATTTCACCTCCTGACTGCTCCCCTCCTATGGCCAACCGACGCCCGGTGCGGGCGCCTCAACGACGAGCACCTGGCCCGTTCGTGCTCCGCCTGCCATGCTCGTTGTACCACTCCACTCGGTTGCCACCAGGAACAACGTCCTCTTGTCAGCGCCTCCGAGTGCGCAAGCGAAGCAACCACGATCCAAGTCGATCGTCTGCAATACCTCGCCACCTTCGCGAACACGCACGCAACGCTTGTTGGGGACATCGCCGTACCAGATGGCGTTTACGGCGTCCAGGCAAATGCCGTCAGGGGCGCCGTCGCCAAGGTCGGCCCATACCCGCCGGTTCGACAGGCCGCCGTCGGCCGCAATGTCGAAGGCTGTGAGCCTTTTGCCGTAGGACT
>VBHS01000267.1 GCA_005881295.1 Chloroflexota bacterium | reverse complement strand
TATGATTCCACTTCTGGTTTATTGTGTATCGCGCCTGATTCTTGTCCACTCGCATCGAGATATTCGGCAAGGGCGGGAGGACGGCGCTGCACACCAGCAAAGGGTAACCACCAGTTCAGATCACCAAGGAGGCGCATGGTGGCAGGCACCAGGAGACCGCGCACAAGAGTGGCATCGATGGCGACGGCGAGGGCCATACCGAGGCCAAGCGCTTTTACCAGGATCATATCGGCGGTGGCAAAACAGGAACTGACGACGATTACGATGACGGCGGCGCTGGTGATGATGCCCCCGCTGCGCTGCAAACCAAGGGCTACCGCACGGGTGTTATCACCGGTTTGCCAGAAGGACTCCTGAATGCGCGAGAGAAGGAAGACTTCGTAGTCCATCGAGAGTCCGAAAAGCGAACAGAAGAGCAGTATGGGGCCGGAGGCCTCAACAAAACCGAGAGGCGTAAAACCAAGCAGCTGATGTAAGAAGCCGTTCTGGAAGATGACCACGAGGGCGCCATAGCTTGCCAGAATGGAGAGTGTATTCATCAAGATGGCTTTTAACGGCAAGATGAGAGAACGGAAGAGAAACAGCAGAACGATATATGTTGTAATCGCCACGATAACAACGGCTATAGGAAAATCAGTGTAGAGGGAGGTGACATAGTCCATATCACCGGCTGTGCTACCATCTACCAGTGTCGTGATACCGTTGCCGGGTGTGGTGTTGCGAATGGTCTGAACTAAGGCCTGCGATCGCTGGTCGAGCATGCCATATTTGCTGATGACGAGGATCATAGTTGTATTGCCAGAGACCGAAGGTTTGAGGAAGGCCGAGAGATAAGGATCGGAGATCTGTTGGGGATGGGTATAGACCAGTTCGTATTGCCCAGCAGGTGGAAGGCGGCGCGTGAGGGAACATCTGGCGGCAGAATAGAGGCATCCGGGGCCGAGAAACGCACTCCCAAGAAGGGTAGACCAAGGGCTATGAGCAGGATGAAGACAGGGACAAAGACCTGTAGCGGATAGCGCATGACGACGTGTGAGAGCTGATACCAGAAACCGTGGTGATCATTGGCTAAAGGAGCAGCAGGTGAAGGTGAGAGCGTTGAGGTTACTGCACCCGACGTTCGTCGCCAGAGCCGTGGCAGTCGGACGGGAAAGGCGTTGATCCTGGTACCGATGATGGACAGGGACGCGGGTAGGAGGGTAATCGCCGCCAGGACCGCCAACAGGACGACCATGACACCTGCCATACCGACTGAACGCAAAAAGTTGATGCGAAAGAAGATGAGACCGGCAAGGCCGATGGAGACGGTCAGCCCCGAGAAGATGACGGCGCGACCTGCTGTCGCAACTGTGATGGCGACGGCCTCTTCGACATTGCGGCCATGAGCCAGTTCTTCGCGGAAACGACTGACCATAAACAATGAGTAGTCGACGCCAAGGCCAAGACCAAAGAGCGTGGTGATGTTGAGCACAAAAATGGAGAGAGTGGTGATCTGCCCCAGGCCGAAAACGAGTGCCAAAGAGACTGCTACGGCTCCACCGCCGACAAGGGCGGGAAGGATAGCAGCAACAACAGAGCGAAATACCAGCAGCAAGGCAATGATGGCGAAGGGAATAGCAAGAAATTCCGCACGACGCAGGTCACGTTCGCTGACTGCTTGAATATCCTCATAAAAGACCGGGCCACCACCAATCGTTGTCTTTAAGTTTGGGACAGGCTGCAGGCGACTTTCCAGTTGAGGGAGGAGTTTCGATGCACTATCGGGATCGGGTTTGAAGAGGATGTTGACATAAGCGGCGTGACGATCCAACGAAATCTGGCGTGGATTGTCTGTGAAACTGACGATACCAGAGACCTCCGACCAATTGCGTACCCTTGCAAGGGCCTGTTGAGACTCTTGAATAAATTGTGGGCTATCGGCGGTACCAACGCTACCAACGCTGGTGTTCTCGCTGGTGAAGATAACTTGAACGATGGTGAGATTGAGATGCACTTTTTGCACCAGAAGATTCAGCGCGCGTTCTGAATCGGCGTCGGGACTGACGAAGCCTCCTGAGTGTAGCACCTGACTTGCTTGCGGGGCAAATGGTAATGAGACTGCGATAGCAACCATCCATAAGCCCACTATCAACCAGCGAAAGCGGGTGGCTATCCTGCCTAGATGGTAGAACATATTCGGGCCTTTCTAACAAAATACTTCGGGTACTGGAAGAGCCACCGAGGGCCGATCATGAGTTTTCACACAATCATCTGGGTACCGGAACATCCACCGATGGCCGATCAATCGGCCATGTGCGCGATAAATCGGCACCTACGATTGTCCGGATGATTTTGTCAACTTGCACAATCGGCCGGGTGCACGATAAATCGACACCTACTGTGTATGGATTATTTTATTAATCTGCATAATGACGTTCATTGTTGGTTGAAGGGGTAACAGTGACGTGTTTCTCGACGCTTGTACTTTCTTGTTGTATGATGATACCTCTACATAATTGTAGTAGTACACTGCAACTAATGATGTCAAGATGAGGAGGTGAGGTGAATTATGGCAAAAAAGACAAAAGATACGAGTGAGCAAGCAAAGGCTTCGTCGAACCATGTCCCGATCAAGATGATTACGGTCAATCGCCAGGCGTATCATGATTATGTTGTCGAGCGCACGATCGAGGCTGGTATCGCGTTAAAGGGAACGGAGATCAAGTCTATTCGTGATGGCAAGGTAAATTTGCGAGGGTCTTATGCTATAGTGCGCAATGGTGAGCTGTGGCTAGAAAACGCACATATTGCTGTTTATGAACACGGGAACCGCTATAACCATGAGCCGATACGCAACCGCAAATTGTTACTTCACCGGCGCGAGATCAATCAACTGGCTAGCAGAGTAGAGACCAAGGGACTAACGCTCATTCCTCTGAAGCTCTATCTGAAAGGCGGAAAGGCGAAGATCGAGTTGGGGCTTGGTCGAGGTAAGAAGCTCTATGATAAGCGTGAGGCGATTGCTGAGCGAGATGCCAAACGTGACATTGAACGCATAATAAGATCAAGGTGACGACTCCCTGTTTAGAAAAGAGATGGAAGAGGCTGATAGAGGGCGGAAATGGGAAACCTCACCGATACGACAGTTTTCTCTCCTGTCTAAAGAGCATGAGTAATGAAATCAGGGCTACGAAGGCCAGCAGCATGGTGAGAAAGATGAGGCCGTCGAAGCCCCAGGTTTTGGCAAAGAGCCCGCCGAAACCATTACCCAGGAGCTGACCTACGCCAAGAAAGATCGAATAGAGTCCCATGAGTAAGCCGCGATCTTTGGCGACATCCTCGGAGATATCGGCAAGGTAGGCAAGCGCTGAGGGCGCGAAGCTACTTTCAGCAAAAACGCCTACCATTAAGAGTGGTATCCATATCAATAGCAAGGCATGGTTGCCGACTCCAAGGTGGTTGATACCGGCGAGGGCAATGCAGGCCAGGTAGATACCTGTGATTGAGGTCAGCATGAGATTCAGACGAGGAATATGCTTGAGAAAGAAGGCCCAGAAGAGAAGGCACAGCCCAAAGTAGAGAACAAAGGCGCCAAGAACCATGCTCAATATATGACCAGCCCCAGGGCCGCTTAAACTGCCCATCAGTAGTTGATTATGATTATTACTGTGCTTAGAGAGGATAAAGGTAAGCAGCGGGCCAATCCAGACGCCAACAAGGGCGTTGATACATATCCAGGCCGGAATGAAGATAAAGAGACGAGGCGTGCGAATAATGCGCCAGTAACGAAGGCCTACCGCACGGAGGTTTCCCTGTTCAATTACCTGCATTATTTTAGGAGCCAGGAGCATGCAAAGTACCACGGCGAGATAGAGCGCTGCGATTAGAGCAAAGGCGAATCGTCCGAAATGATCCCAGGCAAAACCACCCAGTACGACGCCCACAGCGATGCCGCCACTGGTGGCAAGCTCAAAGAAGCTCATGACGCGCATACGGCTCGAGCGGTCTCGTGAAGTGTAATCGGCGAGGTAACCGAGGACAGCGGGTGTGGTCATGGCAGCAGATGTGCCGGCAATCAGTCGTAAACAGAGGAAGTAGGGCAAGGGATTTTGTACAGGCGCGAAAGGAATAAGGGCTACTTCGATAAGTCCTACCAGTGGCCCAAAGATGAGAAAGTAACGACGGCCCAAGCGATCGCTGAGGGAGCCCATGACCGGGGCAAGGACCAGTTCTGTGGCGTAATAAGCAACGGCAAGAAGACCAACATTGAGACTGGTGATAGCTGCATTTGTATGCGACGCGAGTTGAGCGAGGAAGAGACCAAAGATGATGGTTGCTGCTCCGCCGTTTGCGCGTAGTATGAATGTTCCGAAAAGTAGAGGGGCGATCGAGCGACGAGACATTTCATGTCCTTCTATTCAATTGGGAAGGATCAGGGTAGTTCTGGGATTTCAGGCGTTTTCGTAATGTGAACAAGGCGATGATGCAGCCTGTTATGATGAGTGTTATCGCTAATAGCATTAACAGGAGCAAGATGAGCCGCGTTGTTCCATTATCAGTCGCGTTGATGAACGCCAATATGCCCATTACTACCATCTGTGTCTTCCCCGCGTGAGTATCTCCGTGCTCTTTTTTGTCTCTATGTTAGAGACGGTGCACGAAGTGGTCAGGTAACGTTTTTCTTTGTTTCTCGTCGCCTGGCATTTCATTTAATGGGCGACATAGATCGGATGGGATAAGAGCAAAAACCAGGGTGGTACGAAGTGTGCCATCTGGAGCAGCCATGTGGTTGCGCATGCGCGCCTCCTGGATGAAGCCGAGGCGGCGAGGGATGGCGGCACTACGGACGTTTCGTTCATCACAACGTATTTCGACACGATTGGCTGCAAGCGAACTGAAGGCATAATGTGTCAAGAGTTGCACTGCTTCTGTCATGTATCCATGCCCTTGAGCAGAGACACGCAGCCAGTAGCCGATTTCAAAGTACCTGTGCTCCCAGTTCTTTGGATGGATGCCGGTACCTCCTAGAAAGCGGTTGGTTGCCCTTTCCCAGATGCTGAGGATGAGATCTTCACGGGTCAACCAATTAGCCTGTTCATGGATAATCCAATCCCGACTCTCTTCAACGGTTTGATGAGTATCGGCGAACGGGAGCCAGGGGCGGATGTGATCGCGCGACTCGGCTACTGCCTCGAACAATGCTTGCGCATCACTTTCGCGGTATGGCCGCATGATCAGGCGTTCGCTCTGTAACTCTTCAAACAACGGGATAAGGGTCAAGTATGGGGTGGCGTTCAAAGCTGCTCCTCCTTCTACAGGGATGATGACAAAGTACTGGTTCTATACCAGATATGACCGGATTATATTGCTAATCTGCGTACATGCGTCATGTTATGTCAATCCAGTGATCAAGAGTAGACTGACTGGATGGGCAGTTCCAGGGTGGTAGGCAGTACCTCGCCAGCACGCAACTCTTTTTCGTAGATGTCGTACTGTCGAGCAATGTAGATGCCTGTTCTCTGTTGCGGCTGCGCCAATGCAGTCAACTGCTGCATTTCAGCGTATAAGTCGAATTTGAGCTTGCCTGGCTGAAAGGAGCCATCTGCTGATTCGTCTGTATCGATCATCATGCGCCAGAACTGTCGTACAGGAGTGTACCCTTCTTGCTCGAGAAGGTCTTTTGCGTCCTGGTTGCCGCTGCTAACCGCGCTATGCAGGACGACACGCAACCCTACGGGAGCTTTTCTAAGGAACTGGCGCGCCCTGTGTTCCGCGAGACGAAGCAGAAGTGTGCCAATACCTCGACCCAGGAATTCGGGGTGTACGCGTATTCTCATGTTGATTTGAGTATAATCGCAGCTCCAGACGTAGGCAAAGCCAACAAGCTGCCCTTTATTGGTGATGATTACCCAGGCATCGGTATCCAGGTTGAAACCTGGTCTTTGCCAGTCAGCAAGCAGTTCCTCCTCGGTATAATCAGACATACCATCTTCGATGATGTCACACGCTATAAGTAGCCTGGTTACGTCCCTGAGGTCGTTTAACCTGGGTGCACGAGCTAAAAGGTTTTGCAGCAATATAGCCATGGATGATTTCTCCATTCTGTTCAGGCGAATATTACCCGTTTCGTTTCAGTTTGCCGGTTTTCTTGGCGTAGCGTTCGGCGATGCCGAAGATGTATATCCCGACGGGTATGCTGATGATACCGGTGAGCAGTAATGGCCATATGTAACTCAAGATCTCAGGTGACCAGATGGGCTGATTTCTCATCAGAGCCGCACGTAAACCTTCAATTACGTAGGTCGCGGGAGATGCATAGGCAATTGGATGCATCCACTGTGGTAAGGCTTCTACAGGATAGTAGACACCTGAAACCAGCAGGATTACGGCCCGCACTATAAACGACATCTGCATACCTTTTTCGGTATAGAGCAGCGGCAAGACGGCGGTTGCTATACCAAAGCCGATGAACGAGATGCTGCCGAGTAGCAAAATGACGATCGCTGTCACGAAGTTCGCGTGACTGAGATCGATATGGAAGAATACTCCCACTATCAGCAATTGCAAAATTGTGAAGAGCAGTCCATGGACGACAGCGTACATACAGCTACCGATCATGTGCGTGAAGCGCGAGATGGGCGCCATAAAGGTGTATTCAATGGTGCCTTCCCAGCGCTCCATGTTGATGATATCGGTCACGCCATCGAAGGTGACGCTGAGGTATGACCAGACGGCGGTTCCGATCAACAAGTAGAGTATGAAAAAGTTTGTATTTATCTTGACGCCAGTAATCAGCTGTGCGCTGAGGCCGATATAGGTTACGGACATGGCATTTACTATGTTGTATACCAGCCAGACGAGTTCCCAGCCCCAATAACGCCTGGTGAGGTTCCAGTTGCGTTCAAAGAAGGCGTAGGTTGCACGTCCCTGGTGCATCAATGAAGACATTGTCGTATTGCTCCTTGTTTACGCTGACTCTCCATCTTACTTATTCTTCGTCGTCTTCGCGTTGTGCTTCGAAGGCTTCGAAAGCCTTTTCCCAGCTACCGTAGCGCTCGATATCGGTTTCAGTGATCAAGTGAGCAGCGGTATAGTGCATGAAGACCTCATGCATAGTGACCATTTCCGAACGGCCCATGATGCCGGTGACTGCGCGTTTAAGTGCCAATGCATCGCCTAAGGCGACTATGCGGCCCTGATCGATAATGGCGACGCGATCACACAAAGCTTCGGCTTCGTCCATATCGTGGGTCGTGATCAGGATGGTGGCATCATGTTCGTCACGCAGCTCTCTGACAAAGGTCTGGACATCGTTCTTTGAACGAGGATCAAGCCCTGTTGTCGGCTCGTCCAGCAACAGCACGATAGGAGCAGTGAGGAAAGCACGGGCGATGGCAACCTTTTGTTGCATGCCACGCGACATGTTTTCCAGGGGAGCTCCAATGCGATCTGGCTTGATGCCCAACCTGCCGAGAATTCTGCGAATCTCGAGGCGGGCTTCATCACCAGGCATGTTGTAGAGTCGCGCCGCATAGATGAGATTTTCCATAGGCGACAACTTTTTGAAGAACGAAGCTTCCACACTGACCCGGTTAATGAGGCGCTGTACGGTGCGATCGTTTTTCACGACATCATAGCCAAAGATGCTTACGTGCCCGCTGTCAGGGATAAGCAGCGTCGAAAGGATCCGTATCAAGGTCGATTTGCCAGAGCCATTTGAGCCGAGGATACCAACGATCTCCCGACGCTTGATGGTTATGGTAACGTTATCAACGGCACGCACCTCACGCTTTTCTTCCTTTTGTCCTGCATTTTTTTTATGCCAGCGTAGTAAGGGACGTGATTTCTTGAATATTTTGGTGAGGCTATCAATGACAACTGCATCTTTCGTATCATCATTAACAACTGGTACTGCTGGTTGTATATCTACATTTATAGCCATTTATTTTATTTCCTCTCTTGAGATGACTAAGGAGCGTTATCCGCTGGATATTGTCCTTATTAGCATACTGCACATTACTGACTGGTACATTGGCCGGCAGGACAGTCTTAGACCTGTTCAACCGGGCATTGATTTTGATCCGAATGACCACTGCTTTCATTACATGCTTTACCTCAAAGAGTAGATAGCGGACACTATTACATTCTTTTTATTGAGCCTGAAAGAAACGACAAAAAACCGTGGGACTGATTTTTTCTGCCAGTGCCCACGGTCGAGGGTGTCTCTTTTGCTGTTCCCTACTCACTCATCCTCTCGGAAGTGAGCAGGCGGAGATCCCACGTAGATGGGCACACTGCTACCCTGGGCGAAGACCATGCGGGAAGTATTGAACATTCCCACTTCACTGCAGGTGGACAACCCACCCCAACAGATGGGCATAGCATGGCCGTAACCAGCGATGTTATCGCGCAGACGTGCCACGTTGAGCCACGGGGTTTGTGTTGTTGCCATGCTCGCCATCTCCTTCCATGAGATTTTTGTTTTGTTGATCTTTATGTGTATAAGATCGGGACAGATAATTGCAGGGATTGCTGTTGCAATCCCATTGTTGAGAGTATACTGGATGTGTTTGCTTTTTGTCAAGGTTTTTACGACTACTTTACCGGTTTTTAACAATTCTTCTTTTTTTGTATATGGGTTTCGCGGGAAGGCAGGGGCGTCAGGAGAATTTGTTCAAATCTTTTAGTTTGCCTTGCTGGATGGCGTGTGCCACGGAGATGTGACGCTTGATGGCTTCTTCGGGTGTATTACTGGTGGCCTCAAGAATTGTCAAACGAACAAGGGTGAGATAGTCGTTTTGCTGTGGATAAACGGTGGTGATGTAGCCACGACCAAGGTGTGTATCATCGGAGGTTGCTACGACAAAACGCCTCCCATCAGGGGAGATGACGACGTGCCGAGCAAGGTCGAACGCGTGTAAACGTATAGGTAAGGCATTGGTTATTTCAACGGCTTGTGTTTGCGAAGATGATGTGTTTATTGGTTGATCATTATTTGTTGTGTCATTTTTCGACATGTTGTTTTTCCTCCTGAGCAAGGCTATATCATATGCAATATAATGAACCTGGCATCTCTTGTGATGCCAGGTCTAGCGCTAACTCTACTTTCACCAGTGTATAAGAGTAGAGCCGTTTCGTCAAATGTATCAGCTACAAGTCCTGTTCTAAAGCACGGCGAGCGCGTCTCTTTGCCCTTAGCCGGCGCAGTGATTTCCAGGTACGGTTAGGGAGGGTCATCAAAACGCGTGGATGCTTGACGACGTATAAGAACAGGCGCGGCTGGAGGCGCTGCCACAAAGCGGGCAAGTCTCGAACCTCTCCTGTATTCAGCGGATGCTCGGTGCTATCGGGGCTTGCCCATAGCTCGCGAACGTAGATATCCTCAAAGCGATGTAAAGTTGGAGCCTCGTCTGGAGCGGCTACAGCGATGGACTGGATGTATTCATGTGGAGTTTGAGAATACTGCAGAGGAATACCGGCCCAGTTCGCCAGGATACAGATACGTCCATAGATTTGAGCCGATACATTGTAATGGCGGAAGAGTCGACGCCACCAGATGCTGAAAAGCAGCAGACTAAAGAGGATGAGCAGGACAACAGCACCGATTGCTATGCCTGCCTGTCGACCCAATTGAGCTTCAAATTGTCCCCGAGTTTGGGTTGAGGTTGTTCCACTAGTATCGCCCAATTCATTTCTGGGTGTTTTGTGATTTTTTCCAATATTCGGATTTAAGCCACCGGACGGAACGGTACTTGACGTTCCTGGTAGATATTGATTGGGAGTTGGTCGTACGAACTGTGAGAAGCTAGAGGATGGCTCAAAATTGATCCAGCCGTAGCCTGCGAAGTACACCTGCGTCCAGCTATGAGCATCAGTGCCGTAGATGATATGCTGGTGAGTTTTTGAATCCAGCTGGCCATTAGTATAGCCGACGGCAACACGAGCGGGAATGCCCAATGTGCGAGCCATTACGGCCATTGCAGTGGAGAAGTAGTTACAGAAGCCTCTGTTGCCGCTGCGGAAAAGAAACCACGAAACGCCTTCCTGACCGGCGGGCAGGCGTATATTCACATCATACGAGTAATTCGTACGCAGATATGTCTCGAGCGCAATAACTTTGTCGTACATTGATGAAGCGTTGGCGGTGATCCTTTGTGCCAGCTGCGCAATATTGGGATCAAGGTCTTTCGGTAATTGCAGGTTAGCAGCAACTACTGGAGGGTTATAGTACGTCAAAGGATACTGACCTTCATAATTATCCGAGAAGTGGGGAGAGTCAGCGGGCATAGGGATAGAGCGCAATGATGGCACATCAGCAGATGATACATACGAGGAGACGGAGTAATGCTGTCCAGCTGTGAGCCTGCCATTCCTTGCCAGGATTGCCACCAGCGAGTCACTGTTCTTGCTGCCGAGTATAGTGGAAGGTACGTTGACCGAAGCGATCTGCGAAGCTCCAAGAAGGTAAGGATTTTGCTCACCTGGAGGATTTACGACATTGATTTGCTGGGAAACTTTATGCACTACCGTAGATTCACTAGCGATTACCGTATTTGGTTGTAATGGCAAGCCAAAGGTTGGGGCGTTGGACCAGCCCCGACCATCATAGGTATCATAGCTGAGTGACTCAAGATACTGGGAGGGATCATCACTCTGGACTTTAAAGACAACATCATGATTAAGATTGGGATTTCCGCCCAACACAAGTGTATCCTGGAAATTCCCATGGTTATTGGGGATATTGCCACCACTGAGAGAGATGACTCGATTCCAGGTATCCTCAAGCTGCACCCAAGGGTTCGCGTTCGCACTCCAGACCTGAGAAGCGGCATCATTGGTGTAACCCCAGGGTAGGAACCAGGAGAAGACAAGGATGGCAATGGAGACAAGGGCACCTGCCTGCATCACATCCCAACCCAGGTCATCAGAGAAACGCAAGCCCTGCCTCCGCCAACGCCTGGTAGACTCGAACAGGTTCATGCGGAGTAGGAGCAACAAAGAAGCCATCAAGAAAACAACGAGGAAGACAATATAGCCGTCTTCCACGTTACTTAGATTGATAAGAAGCACGACCGCATTGGCAACGATCATAAGCCAGAGATTACGAGTACGATAGACGAGCCAGGCGCTGCTATAGGCAAGCAGAAAACCCAGTAGCGTTATGAAGAAGAGAAAGATCGAGTCATCTTCGCCTGTCCCACCGTTGATTACAGAGACAAACCATTGACGCATGCCATGGGCCAGTTGAGCCGTATTCCCTCCATCAAAGGCGCCAGCAGTCTGCCAGAAGGCGATCAATAGAGCCAGCAGGACGACAACTACATGGACGGCCAGGGGAGGGAAGCGATGTTGTTTGGCGGCAACGACTCCAGTAATGAGGCCGAGCAGCGTGGTAAGAGTAAGAACGTTGAGATGATCTACCCAGTTAACAGCCTGTACGCTCCAGATGGTGCTATACACAACGATAGTCAGCAAGACCAGTGAAAACCAGCCCTCTTCCAGGCTAAGATGGAAAGGAAAAGCTGGCTTGTGAGACTGTGCATCCTTATTGTTATCCGCTCCTCCACCATCTCGCGAATCGGTAATAAGCTTCGATAATCGTTCGACCGCTGCATCTCGCACTGTATCTTGCATGGTTACGACCTCCGTAGTGCATAGCGCGTTTCATGGCTGCTCTCAAGCGCCAGAGCAATTGATTCCCCACATTTGATCCGCGCTATAGGTATACCTGCACCTTCTAACAGGGCTAATGTATCTTCATCCTGTGGACCTCCTTCAAAAGAGGTCGCATTCAGTCCCACTACGGCAACTTTTACGCCACGCCGCTGCAAATGGCGCAGACCTTCGTGCCAATCGCGAGAATTAGAAGGTGTGATCACGATAGCTAGAGTATTTCTACCGAAGTGGAGGGCATCCAGGGCGAGGGCTTCCTTAAGGTCTGGGCCTGGACCCGATGTAACCACCGCTAAGAGTTCAAGTACCCGCTCGATTTGCCGATCGCCGCGGTCAAGTGAGAGGAATTCTCGTTGCTGTCCGTTGACAATCATACCTACCGAGAGGTCTTGACGCAAGAAATACGTTGCAACCGTAGCGGCTATTGTTACACCATATTCTTCGGTTGAGTGCTCGCCTTGACCCATCTGAACGGTGTCATGCAAATCAAGGATGACCCAGGCATCCACGGCGGGATCAAGGTCAAATTCCTTCACCATTAATTTATTAAAATGCGCACTGGAACGCCAATGTATACGACTAAGGGCATCACCGTCCGTATAGTCACGAATGGTGGTCGCGTTCGTGGTTGTTTGCAGAGCACGCTGTGAGCTGCGACCTCTTCCTGGTAATCCCCCGCTAAAGAGCGTGAAATTGGTGATTGGCAACACGCGTGGCAATACCAGGATCTCGTGAGCAGGGGTCAGGGGTTTGTGACGGCGAAAGAGGCCAAAGGGGTCGCCACTAGTGGCAGTGACAGGCCCTAGTTGAAATTGACCGCGCCTGTTACAGACGGTACGAGCTTTCCAGACCGCTCGTTTGCGGCCGCCCATACTGGCTACATAACCAGCACGATGTCCAGGCAACGTTGAACCGTCAACGATTTGTACCCATAGTTTTGGCAATACGCTGGTGTTATCGAGCATCAGCCGCTCTTCGAAGGTCTCGCCGACCTGCACCCGACCAGTGGTGGTGTTGCGGTGAAAGGTTAACTTACGCAGACTATAACGTGCCCACCACCACGCGAGGATAAACAAGGTAAGCAAAACATAGGTCAGCTTATAGAGAGGACTCCAACCGCTGCTAATGGCGAAGAAAAACAGCACGAGGATCAGCAGTATCGCTTGCCAGGGTCGCATAGACTAGCGCCCCTTTCCGCCGACAACCCATGCGCCAGGCACAGATACACTTTGCAGTATTTCTTCCAGGATGGTGGTAGAGGTTATAGACCGCACACGCGCCGCTGGAGTGACAATGATACGGTGAGCCAGTGTTGGTTTGGCCAGGAGTTTAACATCGTCGGGAATGACGTAACCCCGGCCACGCATAGCGGCAAGAGCCTGAGAAGCGCGGAACAGCGCCAGGGAGCCACGAGGGCTGGAGCCAAGGTAAATGTTGTTGTGGTTGCGTGTCGCGTTGGCGATAGCGACGATATACTCTCGAATGGTTGGATCGACGTGTACGTTGCGCACCTGCTGCTGAATAAGGACCAGTTCTTCCGCTGTCATGATCTGAGAGAGGTCTTCCAGTGGGTGATGATGTTGATGGCTATCAAGGATGTTCATTTCGTCGGCCGACATGGGGTAGCCGATGCTAATATTCATCATAAAGCGATCAAGCTGGGCCTCAGGTAAAGGGAAGGTGCCTTCGTATTCGATAGGGTTCTGGGTAGCCATGACCATGAAGGGTTCAGGTAAGCGATAGGAGATGCCGTCTACTGTGATCTGTGATTCTTCCATGGCTTCCAGTAGGGCGGATTGCGTTTTTGGTGTGGCACGGTTAATTTCATCGGCGAGCACGATCTGGGCCATGATAGGGCCGGGACGGAACTCAAAATTGCTGGTCTTCTGATTATAGATGGATGTTCCAGTGACATCGCTCGGCAAGAGATCAGGAGTAAATTGGATACGTTTAAATGTGCATCCAATTGAGCGAGCAATTGCTTTTGTAAGAACAGTTTTGCCAACACCGGGTACATCTTCGATCAATACATGTCCATGACAGATGACGGCAATGAGGCTAAAAGCTACAGATTCGCCTTTACCGACAATTACTTTCTCGACATTCGCGACGACTCGTTGGACTGCAGTGGCTAGGTCTTGAACTGACTGCATGCGATTCTCCCCAATTCAATTTGAGGCCTGACTACCTGGTACACATACAATGAAAGTGAATAGAGTACTTCATAGTGTATCACGTACACGGCAAAGCACAAGTGCCAAGCCTTTGAAAAATTTGTAAGCGCAGAGTTGCAGTAATTACTACGTCATCAATAACAATTTTGTTACGCATTACCCCATAGTTTACAGATGTATGCTGAATTTTGGCTGAAATCTGGTACTATGCTCAAAAGCGAGAGTATGCTATGATGGTGTGCATGAACCAGAGTGGCAGAAACAATAGCGATAGAGAAGAACTACACGCGGTGGTGCACGGACGAGTACAGGGAGTTGGTTTCCGCTACTTCGTCGTTGAACGTGCTCTGGCACTAGGCCTACGAGGGTTTGCGCGCAACTCGAACAGTGGCGACGTTGAAGTAGTGGCACAGGGGCCGCACCCGACGCTTGAACGCCTCCTTTCGTTGATCCGGCAAGGTCCGTCGTCGGCTCATGTCACTGAGGTGACAACTACATGGAGACAACCAACTGAGCATTTTAGCGGATTCCATGTTCGCTGGTAGTGTTGAAGAGGTCAAAGATAGAATGATTGATCGAGAGACGGTAAAGAACGTTGCAAAACTGGCTCGTCTAGGCCTGAGCGAAGAAGAAATCGACATTTTTGGGAGCCAACTTTCCGTAATTTTAGAGAATTTCGCGATATTGAGAGAGGCCGATGTGAGTGGCGTTTCGCCCACCAGCCATGCTTCGCGGCTGACGAATGTGATGCGCGATGATGTACCTCAGCCTTCATATCCGCCTGAACTGTTGCTGGCAAATGCGCCCGATCAGGAAGATAACTACCTCAAGGTTCCAGCGGTGTTAGATGGAGGAGAGTCCTAGATTATGGCTGAGTTGTATGAATTGACGATTACCGAGGCAGGAAAGCTGCTGCGGCAACGTGAAATCTCGTCAGTCGAGCTGACGCGCGCCCACCTGGGTCGCATCAGAGCGGTGGATGATAAAGTGAAGGCGTTCACGCTGGTGACTGATGAACTTGCCCTGGAGCAGGCTGAAGAGGCTGATAAGCGTTTCACACGTGGAGATACGGTATCTCTGCTGACTGGCATTCCCATTGCAATCAAAGATGTCATCTGCACAAAGGGAATTACGACGACATGCGGCTCGTATATGCTCAAAGACTTCAAGCCGCCATATGATGCTACGGTGATGGAGAGGTTGAACGCGGCAGGCATTGTGATGGTGGGTAAGACGAACATGGACGAGTTCGCGATG
>VBHS01000266.1 GCA_005881295.1 Chloroflexota bacterium | reverse complement strand
ATTGCGCTTCTGCGCGTCCAGGCGCAGTTGCTTAAGCAGTTCTTCCGCCCTTTGATAGCGCTGGTAGTCTGCACGACTCTCCTCAACCACCCGCGTTGCCGTACGTGCCAGGTCAAGCTCGTTCTTCCGTTCCCCAAGGCGAAGCCGGGTCGATTCGTAAGTGTGCTTATTTTTTTCGAAACGGTTCTCCAACTGTCTCAATTCATCACGTTGTTTTGTCAGCAACGTAGAACGCACTTCCAACTGCTCGAGCTGCTGTGTCCATTGCGTAATCTGCGTCGTCTGCTGTTGATCGATTTCACGCAATCCCTTCAGTTTCCCACGCCAATCTTCAAGTTCGCGTGTCTCAAATTCCAGGCGTTGGATCTCAGAAAGTTGTACCTGCACCTGCTCTCTATACTCTTTTTGTACCTCCAGCAAATAATCCGCCGCGTTCTTGTAGTCTTCTATCTGCAGCAGCGCATCAAACTTCAGCTTACGATCGCTCGCTCCTTCCAGGAAAATAGAGGTGAAAAAGCCTTGAGGTACACCAAGAGCATCTCTGAACAGAGCTTTTAGAGAGCGTTCGCGGTCGATGCCAAAGAGTTCATGCAGTTTATCCAACACATCTGTTCGCTGCTCAACACGGTAATCCGCCTCCTGGTCATAGATGAACCAGTAGGCCCCCGCGCCGCAACGCCGTTCTACAGTGTAGACACGATCATCGCTTCCAATCAAATGGATCACGATACGCCCATACTTTTCGCCCTCACGCACGAACTGCGCCTGGTTATAAAGCAAAAAATCGAAGAGAGCGAAACCAATGGCCTCGACAACCGTCGTTTTACCTGCGCCATTGACTCCACTGATGGCAGTAGTGCCGCGGCGAAAATCCAGGTTGACCTGGCGGTAGCTTTTAATATTCTCCAACTCAACACGTGTAATCAGCATAGCGATGGAACCCGGCCTTCCCAACAATGGAACAGCTTAAAAAATATGAAAGGACAACGCATCTCTCCCAATTGGCTATTCTCATCTATCAACAAGAAAGTGGAAATAGCCAGCGCATTCACGCGCATTATAACATGGTTGAGAAGAGGCGGTAGGTACTTTTCCCTTACATTGAGTAATAGAAACTTCAAACCCCGCTGGGCCGTTAACTTAAGTAGAACTATAACTACTTAAATCCTTTTCTATGCTTATATTCACTTATCACATCAAGGAGAATTGACAATGATACATAAGAGACCCGCGATCTTGTTTATCGCGCTGGCAGCTATACTGCTGATCATCAGCGCGTGCAGCCCCTCAACCGGTGGGACAGGCGGCAGTAGCCTCACCGTCCTCCAATTGCTGCAAAATAGCTCAACCGCCATGAGCAAGCTCAACTCCGCGCATGTCGACCTGAAAGCCAATGGCTCCGGGCAGGCAGTGACCTCAAGTACAGCAACCCCAACAACCAGCAGCACACCTGTCGTCAGCAATGGAACTTTTAGCCTGACAGGGACCGGGGACGAGGCGCTGCCTAACCAGGAGGCCATGCAATTCAACGTCACGCAGAACATCACCAATGGCACCAATACGACCAGTAACCTCGCCCAAATCGTCCAGGGAGAAAAGGTCTATATCCAGAATGCCAAAGGACAGTGGTATGTACTGGACAAAAGTGCGCTCAAAGGCTATGTCGATAATCCATTTTCAGGGATTAACAACCCCGACTTGTCGTTGTTGATTGGCCTGCTGCAACATACCAAAATCACTGACAACGGCGTAGAGTCCTTAAACGGCCAAAACTTGCGCCATATCACCATTGCCCTTGACCAGGTAGCCCTGAAACAGTTCCTCAGCAACAATCAACAGTTGCTCGACATCCTTGGCCAGCAAAACCTGGACGCAATCATCGATCATACAAAGGCCTTCAGCTCAACTGTTGACCTCTGGATCGATGAGGCGACAGCCTACATCCATCGTACAGAGCTCAAATTCAATCTCAGCGCAGACACCAGTACGCTGGGCCAGTACCTGACGCCAACGGTTACTACCGTTGTCGTCCCATCCAACATCACCACCAAATTTGATTCTGTCGTCGACCTGAGCAAATTCAACGAATCTGTCGCTATCACCCCCCCGACGAGCGCCATCCCCACCAATGATCCTACCACCGTCTTTAGCTAAGCAATACATGGGGACAAAAGCAAGAGAGTACTACCCGCAAAGGTAGTACTCTCTTGCTTTTGTCCTTACAATTTCAGCCCAGATGCCTCACCTGCCCATGTCCCTTCGTCGTACAATCATCTTCACCCCACGCTTGGGTCGCAACGTAAGCGTTGCATTCGGGTCAGGCGCGACCTTCTGTCCCGCTACCAATTCAAAGGTCACCCGTTGAGCGAGTGCAGCCAGCAAAAGGTGCCCCTCCAACATGGCAAAATGGTTTCCAATGCAGATGCGCGGACCAGCGCCAAAGGGCATATAGGCATAGCGGGGAAGCAGTTTCTCATTTTCCGGCGTGAAGCGCTGCGGATCGAACTTCTCCGGATCGGGAAAGTAATCTGGACGGCGATGGAGCGTGTAAGGGGAAACCAACGCGTACTCGTTCTTATGGATCAGGTAGCCATCGATATCAATATCGTGCTGTGCCACCCTCGATATCGCGTAAGCAGGTGGATAGAGGCGCAATGTTTCCTTTAACACCTGCAGCGTGTAAGGTAAACGAGCGAGGTCAGCATACGTCGGAGTCCGGTCCTGCAGCACGCTGTCCACCTCGTGCTGCATCTCTCGATAGACCTCGGGATGGGTTGCGAGCAGGTACCATGCCCATGTCAGGGCCGTTGCCGTTGTCTCATGGCCCGCGCCAAAGAGCGTAAGCGATTCGTCGCTGATCTGCTCATCGCTCATGCGACTGCCATCCTCTCCCCTGGCTTGCAATAAGATGGAGAGCAGGTCATTTCTCTCTTCAGCATTGGGCCGCCGCTCGTCTATCATCTTTTGAGTCATCTCTTGACTCACATCCACAGTCTCCCCATTCTTCCATCCCTGTTGAATTTGTTCACTATATTTCACCATCAGGTCTGCATAACTGCTAATGTGCCGGGGTTGAAAAGGGGGAGCTATCAGCTTGCGCTGTCTCCGGTGGAAATCCCCCTCGCTAATGAAGATTCCATTGCCAATCAGGGGACGAAATGCCTTATGCATAGCCTCCCCTTTATCAAAATCGTAGGCGTGCTCGACAAAAATGTTGTGCACATACTCCGGTGTATTGAAGAGAACAAGAGGGAAGGGTCCAAAATGGAAGCAGCTAACATCACCGCATTCCTGTATCATACGCATTAACAGGCTCAGGCGGTCCCGCCTGTATGCAAAAAGACTCCCCACCACTGGTGGTTCCTGGATACAAGGTATAGGCTTTGTTGCTTCTTTTGTTTGCGTTTGCGTTGCCACGGTTTTTTCTCTTTCCTCCTCGCCAGGCAAGGAGCTACAAGTTCAGTTTTTTCCTTCTAATTATACTCTAGTACACCTTGTGAAGAGCGGATTCGCTATGCTACACTGGTCACATGTTAAAAGTAAAGCTCGACACCCACCTCAATACCTTCCACCTCGACCTCGGCTTCTCCGCTGAAGTCGGCAAAACTACCGTCTTGCTAGGTGAAAGCGGTGCGGGTAAAAGCACTGTCTTACGGCTCATGGCTGGACTGCTCCACCCAGAGCGAGGGCACATCTCCCTCGAAGATACCACCTATTTTGATAGCGAACGCCACATCGTTGTCCCACCCCAGGAACGACCCTTTGGGTATGTCTTCCAGGACTACATCCTCTTCCCCCACTTGAACGTCTTTGAAAATGTCGCCTTTGGCCTCCGTGCGCAGCATCTCCCACATCACGTGATACGCCGCAGAGTGGGAGAGGCGCTGGAACAGGTACACCTGCCGGGGCTTGACCAGCGCCGCCCAACACAGCTTTCGGGTGGCCAGCAGCAGCGGGTCGCTATCGCTCGTGCGTTGGCCTTGCAGCCCCAACTCCTTTTGCTCGACGAACCACTCGCGGCCCTGGACATACAAACTCGGCGCGAGGTACGCCAGGAATTACGCCATATCCTGGTAAACATCGGCATAACGACCATTCTGGTTACGCATCAATACCTGGAAGCTTTGCTCTTCGGACAGTCCATTCTTGTACTCGATGCTGGCCGCATCATCCAACAGGGCAGCCAGCACGATCTTCTGTTGTATCCCCGCTCCTCCTATGTCGCTGAACTCGTGGGCATGAATTTCTTTCGCGGGCGAGTGGTACGCAACGAAGCGAACTCGCTCTGCAGCATCCAGTTGCAGCAAGCGAACCACCCTATTGAAGTGATGGCAGCGCTGGAAGAACATCTCCAGGGCAGCAAGACGCCAGCAGTGGGCGAGGAGGCTTTTGTCGTGGTAGACCCGCGCAGTATTACACTCTATCAAAAACCACCCGACAGCTCGGCGCGCAATGTCTTCGGTGGCGAGATCGTGCAGGTCCTGCGCCTGGACACTTCCATTGGGAAAGAAGAACGCCATGATGGACGAGTTCGCGTCAGTATTTTGCTGAATACGTCCATACCTCCCCTCACCGCTGAAATTACCGGGGCTTCAGCTGCGCGCATGGAATTAAGCGAGGGGAAAACTGTCTACGCCTCCTTTAAGGCTACTGAGGCAAGGGCTTATACCTGATGAAGCTACGGCCGGTAATTCCCCTTTACTCGTGAACAGTCTCACTCTTCCATTCACAAGTTTCAGGTATTGCCTGCTGAAGAGCCTTCGCCAGGGCGTCCAGGTCGGTGACATCGTCACGATAGACCGCCCATGCCTTAGCCTTCTCCTGTGGCGCCGACGGCTTTCGATAGACCGTAATGCCGATACGCTTCCCGTTTGGGAAAAATTCTTCCTTGACGCGCGTCAACTGATCCCATCGCACCTCTATCACTTCCCCGTTTTTACTCCGTTTCACCAATGATTCTTTCCCGAATTCAATCGTAAATGGAACCGGAGCAATGATACGCAGGTAAATAATAAAACCGGCGATAAAGACGATGGCGGCAATAGTACTCCCTATCGCCGACGCGCCCTGGTGAATAGCAATCCATAAAACCAGGAAAGTTAACCCTGTTACCGCGGCGAAGGTGACGATCCTTTTGAAAGGACTGAGTCCAGGCCCGATAAATACCCTGTCCCCGGCCGCTGACGGTGATGCCATCAAATACTCCCAATAGTAATGTTCTTTGTATCCACTATCTCAAAGCTATTGTATCAACAGAGCATATGCTTTGCAACATGCAATTATGTCTATCCTTCCTCTCCTATGATACTATGCGCAACAAGGCGTATATGATATACTTATGCCGCCATCCTAAGTTGGGTTTTATCTTTCTCGCGGCTGAACGTCTGAAAACCAGTAGTCGTTGAGTCATAACTTCATCTCGAGGAGGGATTGAAATGGAAAGGCAGATAACGACTGGTAAGCTGCTTGCAACTCAGGGATACGTGAGTGGAGTCGAGATCAGCGGCAGCGGCTCGCGGCAATCCGTAGCGCTGGCAGACCTGGATGGAAACATACTCTATAAGGCGCGTCGCCCTCTCGAGTATGTCCCCGATACACAGACGGTTTTGCGACTACTCGATGAGATGCTCGCGGAAGTTACAGCTCCCGAGAGGCTGCGCGATGGACGCATTTTGCGCGCCGGTGTCGCCGTTGGCGGACTGGTAGATTCCTCTCAAGGCGTAGTACGCACCATGCACCATGCGCAAGGTTGGAATAATTTCCCTTTGCAAGATTATCTTGTTGAGAAACTTGATGTACCCTGTATAATAGATAACAATGCCAATGCTGCAGCATTGGCGGAAGTAGAGTCTGGAGCGGCCTCCCCTTCGGGAGAAGAGGGCGGGCACAAAAAGGCTGAACGCGTCGTATTGTATATAGGATTGGGTCGTGGAATTGGCGGAGGCCTGGTTGCGAATGGCAAGATCTACCATGGCACAACCTGTACAGCTGGCGAAATAGGACACATGCAGGTCAAAGAGCATGGGCCAAAGTGCTCTTGTGGCGCCTTTGGCCACCTCGAAGCCATTGCATCGGCCCAGGCAATTTCGCGCACGATGATTGGTCTCTCGGTAGAATACCCCGAGACAGAAGCGGCCATTCGCCGCGTCACAGGTGCAAGGGCTGAACGTATTACAGCCGAGCAGGTTTTTCAGCTTGCCGCAGGGGGTGACCCGATAGCGCAGCGCGTTATAGAGGATGTCTATACTTACCTGGGTATAGCCATTGCCAATATAGTCTACTTGATAAACCCTGGCCTGATCGTTCTGGGTGGCCAGGTAGCACTGGCGGGTGAACTATTGATAGCACCGCTCCAGGCACGCGTGGACGACCTGTGCCTACCAGTAGTTGGGCAGTCCGTGCGCATCGTGCAAAGCAAACATGGGTCAGAGGCAAATATTGTAGGGGCCGTTACCCTGGCCCTACAGGATGTTTAGGTTCTTAATTAGTTGCGAGGCAAATTGTGGAAATAGGCAGGGTCATTGGCGGACACTACCTGCTACAACGTCTGATCAAGCAGGGGCAGTATGCAATCATCTATCAGGGAGTCGACCAGGCATTTCAGCGCGCCGTCGCAGTGAAGGCGTTAGATGCTGCCCAGATCCCAGTCTATAGAGCCGCCGTTCGCAGAACCTCCCAATTTACATTCCCCAACATGGTTAGCCTGTATGACCTCGTCACAGAACAGGAGAAGCTCTATCTCATTCAAGAGTATATCGATGGAGAAGATTTCTCCACGCTCTTGCAATCACCTCTTCAGCCCTACGAGGTCGCCGACTACGGTCACCAGATTTGCCTGGCGTTACTGTACGCCGCCAGTTCTTCACGTAGAACCTGCCACGGCGATTTGACCCCGACTGCCATCATGCGCGACCGGCGTGGCCAGATCCGTGTCAATAACTTTGCTTTACCTGGCGATGTAAGTTATTTTACCGCGTGGAGCGACCTTGGCGGCGAAGGTCTGCCTCTCTCCGACAAAGATCTCCCCTGGGGAGTTGAAAGCCAGGGGCGACGCGCCGACGACACCCGTGCCGTTGGCCTGCTCCTCTACCAGTTGCTGGCTGGCCGTCCACAAGGTGCAACTGTGATCGAACCACCCGCCGACGGACGATTGCGCTTCCGCAGCAATATTCCTCCAGAACTTTGCGATGTGGTCGCCCGGACAGTTATACGCAGCCATCCTCAACATATCAATACCGTTGAAGTGCTGAACGATGAATTGAGGACCCTGGCCGAGATACTAGAGCCCGCAACTCCATTCATTTTGAATAACCCGGCGTATCAACAGGCGCCCCCGCCTCCCCAGGCGGCTCCAGCAGCCCAGGCGACCGATATGGCCCAACCCAGACAATTCTCTC
Organism: Chloroflexota bacterium; assembly: GCA_005881295.1. Classification (GTDB taxonomy): domain Bacteria; phylum Chloroflexota; class Ktedonobacteria; order Ktedonobacterales; family Ktedonobacteraceae; genus UBA11361. Next base: position 2,489 of record VBHS01000266.1, on the reverse strand, counting down.
CGGCTGGCACGGGCAAAATTCCGAACCCTCTTCCCGCCGGCCAGCCGGGCATCGGACTCTCTACATTCCCGCAGCCCAGGAATGAAAAGTCGCTCGCATCAACCATGGAAAACCCCGACTTCTCAGATCAGACGATAGCAGACCCTTCGCTCATGTCGGCCGTGCCACGCCCATCAATGCCCTACCCGAATACGGAAACAGGAGCGCCAAAAGTAAATCGCATTGCGATAATCTTGCTTCTCCTACTTGGCCTGATTGTATTTGGCATCTGTTTCGCCATCGGTTTTTACGGCGGCTCCCTATTGGGACCACATTAAGCAGTCGCAGCCTCTATTCCGCTCTACTTCCAACGCCGTGCATCCCTGCTCTGGTATTTTTTCATGACCTCTTCATAGGCCGCGTCAAGGTCGACACCGGTAGAGTTCGCCAGTGATGCCAGGATGAAGAGGATATCGCCCATCTCAGCCGCGATACTCCCCTCTCCTTCGCTGGCTTTCTTCGGTTTCTCCCCATAGCGATGATTGATTTCGCGCGCCAGTTCTCCCACTTCTTCCGTGAGCCTTGCCAGGCTTGAAAGCGGCGTCCAGTAATTGCTCTGCCATTCTTCCTTGATCAGTACATCTATCTCCTGTTGCACATCGCGCAGGGTCTTCGTAGTCATGCGCCTCTCATCCCCTCTTTACACGCCGCTGATGGGCTCATCAAGACCTTCCGTCATATAAGCGTGGGCCATGTTTTCGCTATTCCAGGCAAAACCAACATTTCCTGGTCGATCTACGACTATCAGCCCTCCAGTGCCTCCAGTCCTTGCTCCAAGCAAAGCTATCGCGGCTTCCGCTGCATCACGCGCGCTAACCCCACTGGCCACAAAATCAGCCGTGCGTTTAGCCATGAGCAGGCGCGCAAAATCTTCACCCTCGCCCGTACACGAGACTGCCGCGTTCTCGTCAGCATAGAAGCCACATCCCACAAGAGGAGTATCTCCCACTCGTCCCGGATATTGATTGAAAATACCTCCCGTCGAAGTAGCGGCAGCCAGTACGCCCGAGGTATCGACAGCCACCGCTCCAACCGTTCCATGCCGCTCCTCACGAGGTGAGCCTCGATTCACCTCGCGCCTGTGATAGCGCGGTTCCTCTTCTGTTTCAACCCCTGCGCTTTGCGCCTCTTTCCATCGCTTATATTGACGCTCTGTCAGCAGATCGCCAAAACTACATTGGGGGATACCCTGCTCGCGGGCAAACTCCTGAGCGCCTCTGCCGACAAGCAAGACATGTGGGCTCTCCATTACCTTGCGTGCCAGCGAAATAGGATTCTTGATATATTCGACACAGGCAACGGCACCAACGTTCAGCTTCTCGCCATTCATAATTCCAGCATCCAACTCGATCCTACCATCGGCTGTCAGACAAGCCCCCCTGCCAGCATTGTAGTTGGGATTATCTTCAAGCGCACGCACAGCCGCTTCGACAGCATCAAGTGCGCTGCCGCCATTCTCTAAAATGCGCCACCCTATCAGCGCGGCATCCCTACAACCTGCCTGAACTATTTCAGCACGATCCGAAGTAATGGTACCCGCTCCACCATGTACTATTATGGCCATTGACATGACATACTCCCCTTAAAGGCCTTTAATAAAATCCACCAGTGTACTCCCCACCGCCTCGGGCGCATCGAAGAGAACCAGGTGACCCGCGTCAGGAATAATCACCAGGCGCGACTCTGGAATGTCACGGTGGAGACGTTGGGCCAGCTTCAAAGGCGTCTGCTGATCCTTTTCGCCCCAGGTAATCAATACAGGCTTCCCCAACACCTTAAGATCAGAGGCTACCGAGTTTGTATAATTAGGATTTAACAGGCGAATTTGTTGAAAAAGCACTTCTTTGCCCAGTTCACTGTTCCACTGGTCGATATAATCGCTCATGAAATCCCGGAAGCGTTGTGGATTTACCGAAGCACTCGGGAGTGTTTCGCCCAGGTCCCTTATCATGTCCTCGACCTTTGTTTCTTTGGGAGCATCATAATCCTGGCGTTTCTTCATCTCAGGTAAGGGCCAGTTCTCCGCGAAACTATGCTCGTAACAGGTGCTATCGATCAGTACCAATGCCGCGACGCGCTCCCGGCTCAAGCGGGTGGCCAGCACCTGCGCCACACTTCCACCAAAACCGTGACCCACCAGTATAATATTCGTGAGCTTAAGCTGCTCAAACAACATATTCAGCCCATCGGCTTGACCCCAGTTTGAGGTGTCCGCCGGCCAGGGATGGTCTGACTCTCCGTAGCCAAGTAAATCGATCGCATAAACAGCGCGCTTCAAACTGGCAAGATGGGGCATGACATCAGCCCATACAAAGGCCCCCGCTACAATATCATGGAGCAGCACAATGGCTCCATCGGTACCAAACTCGAGTCCCTGTACAATATAGCTCAGATTTTAGTGAATTACACGAGCAAACCGCCGCTCTCGCTCCGGTGCTTTGTTAGCCTCT
>VBHS01000034.1 GCA_005881295.1 Chloroflexota bacterium | reverse complement strand
GCGCAGGCCGTGAGGCCTCCGAAATCGATACAGTGATTGGGGCATCTTCCTCCGACAACGATGCCTTCCCTACTGTTGCCGGGCTTGTTCAAATGCGTCTTGGGTTGGGACCTATCCGCTCAACGATGCTCAAAGGGGCCTGCGCCTGCCAGACAGAGGCATTTCAGATGTGTGCCGAAGTGTTAGCCGCCAGTTCGGCAAAACTGGTGCTGATGGTCACAGCCGAAGGGCTCCTCCCGAACATTATGAACGTCCTTGACTGGAAAACGAGCTCTCTCTTTGGTGAAGGAGCATCAGCTTTTCTGCTGGAACCTGGTGATGAAGATACCTTCGTCATCAACGGTTCCGATGCGCACCAGGGTCCCTCCCTCTACTACCAGACACCCTTGCGGAAAGATGTCATCGAAATGGCAGAAGTTGATATGAAGATGCAAACGCTTTTCAAGGAAGGCAAGGGGAAAGAACTCAACAAGGTGCTCATGCAATACATGGTTGGCTACACCAAAATGAACGGCAAAGAGGTCTTCCGCGAGGCTCCACGCGCTATGGCGGAGTCGGTCGATGTCTTGTGTCGTCACGCCAGGTTGAGTCCCGATGAACTGGCCCACATTGTGCCACACCAGGCCAATTCACGCATTACACGTCGTATGGGCGAATTGTTGATCAACGACTACGGTTGGCCCGAGTCTACCATGGGTAAGCTGGCTGATAATTTCCGCTACTACGGCAATCTCTCCAATGCCAGTATCGCCACATCCATGGTCGAACTACTGCGACAGGATCAACTTCACGAGGGCCAATGGATGGCGCTACCAGCTGTTGGCGGCGGTATGAATTACGGCTGCTGGCTGTTACCTTTCCATGAGATGAAGCACCCGGAGGCTATCTTAAGTCCTTTGTAACTCTTCTGACTCCTCACTATCTACAGCAGTGAGGAGCCAAGAAACCCTCGATATCAGATCAGACCACGCTCATAGGTATAGAAGATCTTATTGTCCCACTCGTATCCTGCCCCTACAAAGGCATCACGTACCATTATCAGGTCGGGAACATAGGCATTGATGCTCTCTATGCCTATGTCTGTCAACTGTCTGCGCAGCGCATAGGCGATCAAGCTGATTGATTCGGTTGTGCCATCGATGTAGCCAATGGAAAGTTGGGAGCCATATCGGCCCTCTTGAGGCTCAGCTATTGCCAGCCCGTCCAGGCGATTCCAGCGGCGCAAGATGTAAACCTGTTGCGCGCGCAGTTTAGCTTCCAGTAAATCGCCGGTGATTCTGTAAGCGGTGAAACGGTGATAATACAACCCACCAATGGCTGGAAAAATATTCGAAGTATTAAGGTAGTTAATAATATCATCAATATCTGCCTGGGTAGCTAGTTGTGGCGTGTCCAGACCATATTGACGTTTCTCTGGAACCGTCTCTGCTTTGGCTCGGAATAGCCCGAAGGAGCCGATTTTTCGGAAAAACCCTCGTTCGATAAGCGAGATGGCAATAGTATTGGCGGACTCGGTGATAAGCCGAACATTTGTCGCTCCCCGCCTCATTGCCTCCGCCAGCATAACGTCATCGAGAGCCTTTGCAAGGCCATGCTGTCGATAGGCTGGGTCAACACGCATCCCTTCAAGCCACGCATCCGTCTCGTTAAGCATCTGTAGATGGGATACGGCTACAGGTTTACCATCTATCGTCGCGACAAACAAGATTCCTTTTGAATCGTGCAGCCACTCGTCCCAAACGTACTCGATATAGTCTCCCCACTCCCAGGTTTGTTCGCAAAACGCGAGCACTGCCTCGCGATCCTCTGGCCGGGCGGGACGTATTTCTGTCTCAGGCATGATTATCTCCTTCTCTTTGTCCTATAATGAATGTAACGAGAATTATGGTCCTCGTCAATGCCACTATTTTTCTGGTCTTCATACTTCAAATGTAGTTTCTGAACGAAACAGTTTACCCCTCTCTAACGTAATATAACTATTATCTAATGGGATAAGACCAGTTACTCATTCACATAGGAGCCTCTAATGCCGCAGAAACCTGTCCACGAACAAGAGCAAGATGAAGAACCACAATCTGTTCCCCAAACTATTCATGAGAATTCGCAAGAAGTTTTAGAGGGAGCGCAGCAAGAAGTTCAAGCTGCAAAAGCGCCGTGGTACCTTACGCTAAAACGCGGACGGTTATTGCTGGTTCTGTACGCGCTACAACTGGCGCTTTTTGGTATCCTGGCATGGTGGGTACATGCTAATCCTGTTCTGCCGATCGACGTCGCTATAACCCATGAATTTCAAGAGAACCAGGCTCCATGGCTGAAGTACATCATGATTGCCGTTAGCTATCCAGGCTATGTACCCCTCATCTCAATAGGTCTTGTTGTGCTGGCCGGTGTCATTCTCTGGCTCGTGAGGCTGCGCCTGGAGGCCGTCATACTGGTGGCACTTTCCGCCTTCAGTTCCTTGTTGAATGGACTCTTAAAGATTATTGTTGCACGTCCGCGCCCGACTGGACGCCTTGTCGATATCCTCCAGGCCGCTAGTGGGCCAAGTTTCCCTAGTGGGCATGTCATGGCCTATCTGGCCTTCTGGGGCTTTCTGTTTTCGCTGTGTATTATTCTTTTCAGAGGGAGGAGTTGGTGGCGCATCACGCTATTAATTGTCTCTGCGCTGTTTGTGGTTCTGGTGGGACCATCGCGTATCTACCTTGGTGATCACTGGGCCAGCGATGTACTGGGTGCCTACCTGATAGGCGGAGTATTGCTAGGAGTCGCTCTCTGGCTCTACCTCATGCTCAGGGAGAGAGGAGTATTGTCGAGGAAAGAGAAGAGGCCGGAAGCGTAACTTTCCCTCCCGCTGCCTCTTCTTAACCCTCCCTATTGGCCCTCCTCAGCAAAGGGAGATTTCTCGTCTGAATGTTCTGGAATAGAAGCTTCGCCATCGCCAGAGGGGTTCGTTTCCCGTTCATGCGTAGTATCTGTGTAGTCCTGCCTCTCAGATGAAGAAGTGGTCTCGTTGTCCGAGGAATGCGACATAGTAGCGTAATTCTCAGAACTGCCCTGGGAGATTTCCTGTCCATTCTGGGACGCCCCCTGAGTATCCTGCGCTGGCTCATCATAATGAGGGGTACGTATTTCAGCTAACCTAGCCTCGATTTTGTGTATCTGCATGCGATAAGCTTCAAGTTGAGCCTGTGCTTTGGTAGCCTTCTTCGCAGCCTTTTGCTCATTCTTTTTTGCCTGTTCGAGCTTCAGCATAGCTTTCGCTTCTTGCCTGGCCTGTTTTTTACGCTGTTTCTTTGTTCCATTTGGGGACGAAGTTACCGTTTGATTGTTCAACGTCTTTACCATATTCTTCACCTCGATCTTAGAATACTATGTGTGACTTACGCTAATGGATAGGCGTGTTACCATGCTATTTTAGCCGATTTGTTCATTCCCCGTGCTATTTACCTCTGGCCGTAGTGGAGTTGTACCAACCGGAGGTGTAATCACCTGCGGTACGCCCTGGGGTAAAGATTGCGGAGATGCAATAACTGCCCCTGTTTCCCGCATAATCTCCTGTAGCTGATTGGAATCGACCACCTCATTGCGGCGCAGTTCCTGGGCAATACGGTCGAGGGTCGGACGATGCGTTTGCAAGAGTTCAACAGCGCGAGCATGACAGCTACGTACAATACGATCAACCTCATCATCGATTGCCTCGGCGGTCGTCTCGCTGTAATCGCTTGGAGCGCCGGTATCGCCGCCACTGGCGAATGGACTTCCACGCTCGCTAAAAGAGACGGTACCGAGTTTCTCGCTCATACCCCACCGGGTTACCATTTGACGAGCCAGGGCTGTAACTCGTTGCAAATCATTCTCCGCACCTGTGGTGATACGTCCAATCACCACCTCTTCGGCAGCACGTCCACCGAGGGCGGTAACAATTTGTGTCAATAAGTACTCTTTGGAGTAGTTATAGCGATCATCCAGCGGCGTCGACATAGTGACGCCCAATGCCTGGCCACGCGGCACTATAGTGACCTTGGTGACCGGGTCCGCATGTTCTGAGAGCAGCGCCGTCAACGCATGACCTCCCTCGTGGTAAGCTATGACCTGAAGGTCATCATCACTGAGCACCAACGGGCGTTCGGCGCCCAGAAGAATCTTGTCCAATGCTTCGTTAAAACACTTTTGCGTTACCCGATCCAGGTTACGACGAGCAGCCAGCAGCGCGGCTTCATTGACCAGGTTCGCCAGGTCAGCGCCAACCATGCCAGGCGTCGAACGAGCGATAGCCACCAAATCCACGTCGGGAGCTAATGGTACATTTCGTGAGTGAATCTTGAGAATAGCCAGGCGCCCGTTCCAATCGGGGCGATCCACCGTGACACGCCTATCAAAACGACCCGGGCGCAGCAGCGCCTGGTCAAGCCCATCAGGCCGATTGGTAGCCGCGATAACTACGACCGCCTGCCGGGTATCAAATCCATCCATCTCTACCAGGAGCTGGTTCAATGTCTGCTCGCGTTCATCGTTAGTATTGATACTTGAACCACGCTGTCGTCCTACTGCATCGATTTCGTCAATGAAAATGATACTGGGAGAAGCTTTTTTCGCCTGATCGAAGAGATCACGTACGCGACTGGCACCTACGCCGACCAGCACCTCGACAAATTCTGAACCGGACATAGAGAAGAAAGGGACACCAGCCTCACCCGCCACGGCTCTTGCCAGCAATGTTTTACCTGTTCCTGGAGGGCCAACGAGTAGTACGCCGCGAGGAATCTTGCCCCCCAAACGCTGGAATTTCTGAGGTGTTTTCAGAAACTCGACGACTTCTTGAAGTTCATACTTGGACTCATCGACGCCTGCGACATCGGCAAAAGTGGTGCTAGGCCGATCCTCAAGGATAAGCTTCGCTCGGCTCTTTCCAAAGTTGAATATCCCCTGTTGTCCCTGACCCGCCCGGCGCGACAAGAAAATGAAGAGCGCGATGACTAGTATCAAGGGAACGAAGGCGAACAGGAGATTCAGCCAGAAACTGTTATCCTGCGACGGCTGAGAAGAAACGGTGACTCCCTTAGACTGGAGCAATTGCGGGAGTTGTGGATCTCCATTTGGTAGTTGTATTACTCGATACTGAGTATAGGAACCAACAGGTTGTTTGAATTCTCCAGTAATATCTGTCTGCCCATTAAAAACGGCTGTTTTGATATTCCCAGCATTGATCTGATCGTAATAGGCACTATAAGCCAGCGGGTCGACCTGGTTCGTATTGTTGTTGCTATTCTGAGTGAAAAACGAGTATGCATATATTCCAAGCATAACCAGGACGATGACAAGGAGCCAGCGGTTGAGGCCAGATGGGCCTCCCTGGCCAGGCTGTCCATTGGGACGCCCGCCTGGTCCTGGGCGCAGTTGATTGGGTTGTCGTCCCGGTGTATTGTTGTTATTATTTTGTAGCCAGAGTAAATTGGCTGGTTGTTTACCCATGCAAGTGTACCTGCTTTCTGATCCATGACAGGTGTACCATAGCCCTTTCCCCGAACTCCACTTGAAGTTCAAGGTTCAATAGTATCCATTGAGAACAATGCATTATGGGGCATTATATGGTAACATTCATCTTTATTATATCTCACAGGATGCAGAAATGCACGTGATTTAAATGGTCCGTTTGTGTTCGAGTGCTTGTTCCTATCTCCTCCTGGTCACTTGCGACAGCAAAAACCGGCAGGGATTAACATCCTTGCACTGCTTGTGAATAAGAGCTCAGCTTTCCAGCGGCTTCGCCCTCAGTTCCAAAATCAACTGTCGTATGCTATGAGGGGGAATTGTCAGACGATCGGCTGGCCGATTCAGCGCATCTTCGCTGCCAACGGTCGGTTCAAAACAGACGAAGGCACAATCGGGTTTTGTGGCTGGTTCTGACCAGACCTGCATATTCTTCAGGACATATGCGCCGTCTACCGGGATTTCCTCAATTATCAAGGTGCCAGAATAGGGAACCTGGACGGCGACTCGATGGGGGAACGGGTAAGGATTGTCAGGGGGTTTGTTGTCCCAGTCAAAGGCTGCCACCTCGAAGCCGGGGGGGCCATCAGTTACCAGCCGCGACTTGTCTTGCTGAGCAACGGTAAAGTAGGGATGAAAGCCGGGGGCGATAGGCATAGCTTCATCACCCCGATTCTCCATCGTCAGGGTATAGGTAAGCGTTCCTTCGCCAGCGGCAATAGTCGCTGTAAAGGTAAATTCGTAAGGATAGCTGGGGCGCGTTACCTCGCTGCTGGCCAGTTGCATTTTCAACGATGTCGCACCAGTATCTTGCCCAGAAACAACCGTCCAGGGCAAATTGCGGCCAAAGCCATGAATTGGAAGCGTCGTGTTCTTCTCTTTAAAAATGCCGTCTTTGAGACGAGAAAAGTTGGGGATCATCAGTGGAAGGCCCCAGCGTTTGACGTTACCCGTCTCTGCAGGTCGGTATAGAACCTGCCATGATCCGACCTGGAAATGGGAGACCAGGCAGATTTCAGGAATGATGCCTATTGTAGTGTCTCCATTGGTCAGTACCTGTTCGCGCGCCGTGGGAAACCGCATAAAATCAGCCATAGTGCATACCTCCCTATCTGTTCTCATAGAGTTGTCCTGTCGTTATTGTATTTCACAAAAAGTCTACGTGCAAAATGGGCTATCCAAAAACACGACCTATTGCGTTTTGCTACCTGGACGCTTTATACTGTATTGTGTTACGATGCGTCTGGATATACCAGGCAAGAGCATGTATGAGTGAGTTCATAGAACCCTGCTGCCAGTAATGAAACGGGGGCCTTATGGGTACGGAGGATACTTCAGATAAAGTAACTTCCGAAGAGGGTAGCAGTCTGGGCAGAGAGGAGAAGCAGTCTGTGCAAGGAAATATTGCTATCAAGGGGACACGCAATGGCTTGCTTTTGACTCTGGAGCCAGAGACCCCTTTTAGCGAATTGCTTAACGCACTTTCTGATCGACTTGCAGAAGCTCCCGGTTTTTTTCGCGGCGCTTCACTGGCATTGGATACCAGCCGACGTATGCTCCGTGTGAGTGAACGCATACAACTTGAAGACCTCCTGGCACATTATCATATGTCGGTGACGCCGTTAGAACAGATAGCTCCCATGCAAAGAAATGGTGAGCCCCAGGCAGTTCCTACGAACGATACAGCCTCACCAATTACAGCCACATCGAGTGAAACATCCCAGGTTCAACATGACCTACGAGAAACAGGTGATACTCTCTTGATACGACGTACCATCCGTTCCGGTCAGGCTATCCACCATCCCAGCAACATTGTCATACTGGGTGATGTCAACCCTGGAGCGGAGGTCGTTGCCGGTGGAGATATCATCATTTGGGGTGTATTGCGAGGAATGGTGCATGCCGGCTATCCAGATGATGAGAGTGCCTGCGTTTGTTCGCTGCAGCTGGCGCCCGTGCAATTGCGTATAGCGCACATGCTCTCACGGCCGCCTGAAGGTGCGGGAGTGCAACCTAACCCAGAAGTCGCGAGGATCAGAAATGGTCGGATTGTGGTCGAGACCTGGGTCAATGGTCGACCACATCGCAAGTAGCAGCCCAATTATAGCCTGACGGCTAGCGCGTTCTGGTTCATATTTGTTGAAGCGGCCACTGAGGTCGTGTGTATAATCTGTAGCATTGCATGGAGCGTGTTAAATGGAAAGTCGGGTGATAACCATTACATCAGGGAAGGGCGGTGTCGGGAAAACCACAACTACTGCGAATATCGGTACTGCTCTTGCATTGCAGGGCAAGAGGGTCGCAGTTGTAGACTCGGACATCGGTCTGCGCAATCTCGATGCCATATTGGGATTGGAGAATCGCATCGTCTATGATCTTGTCGATGTAGTTGAAGGGCAATGTCGTTTACGGCAGGCATTGATCAAAGATAAACGGTTGCCTGATCTCTACCTGCTGCCGGCTGCCCAGACACGCGATAAAAATGCCGTGAATAGTGTACAGATGGAGCAACTCTGCCAGCAACTACGGGCGGAGTTTGATTTCGTGCTGATCGACTCTCCGGCTGGCATTGAGCAGGGATTTCGCAATGCGATCGTGGGTGCAGATGAAATCATCATCGTGGCAAATCCTGAGATGGCTTCCGTTCGCGACGCGGACCGCATTATTGGACTGGTTGAGGCCGCCGGAAAACCTGAGCCACGCCTGATTCTTAACCGGCTTCGTGCCGAAATGGCGAGACGTGGAGATATGATGGATGTGGCAGATGTCTTAGAGGTATTGGGGGTTGACCTGCTTGGGATTGTCCCTGAAGATGAAATGATTATTGTGGCAACGAACAAAGGTGAACCTATTGTCTTTGAAAAACGTTCGCGGGCTGGCCGCGCGTTCCTGCATGCTGCACAGCGCATTATGGGTGAAGAGGTTCCCCTTGACGAGGTAACGGAAGTACCATCACTTTTGGAGAGGCTGCGACGCTTAGTTGGCTTTGGCCCAGCGCTAGCTGAAAAGCGCGTTCGTTCTTAGCCATCCTCAAAAGGAGGCAGATGCTATGGGTATTTTTGACTTTATAACGGGACGCAAGAAGCCCACGCCAGGAGAACTTGCAAAAGAACGCCTGAAGGTTGCGCTGGTGCAAGATCGCATGAAGGTGAATCCAGAGTTGCTGGAACTGATCAAGTCAGATCTTCTTACAGCTATCTCGCGTCGACTGGACGTAGATGAGCAGCACGTCGAGATTCGCCTGGCTCGCGAAGATCATTGGGATAAACTAAAGGCGGAAGTACCGATCAAACGCCAGAAGATATCTTTTGAGTGGGATCCGCCTGCACATACTACCGCTGTAACCGGGCTGCGTGGCAAGGTTACAGTCGAAGTAGAAAAAGATGATGAAAGCGAGCCATAAATAGCCTGCTTTTCACCGCTATCCAAAGGTTTTCAGCGCATCCTCAAAGGCCTGATAGGAACTGTCCCCATACAAAACCATGATGACCTGTTTGAGACTCGTGGGCTTCTTGATGTGCTCGGTAATAGTACGGAGCGCGATAGGCGCAGCCAGGTGTAGAGGATAGCCATAGATGCCCGTGCTGAGCGAGGGAAAGGCAATACTTTCAATCTTGTATTGCTCCGCCAGGTCGAGGCAACTCTGGTAAGCACTCTTCAAAAGGCGCTCATCTTCAGGATTCCCGCGATATATTGGTCCAACAGCATGAAAAACATACTTCGCAGAGAGCCTCCCAGCATCTGTAGCCACTGCGCTTCCCGTCGGGCATCCTCCAATATCCCGGCACGCTTGCATGATGCTCGGCCCACCCGCACGGTGTATGGCTCCATCGACACCCCCACCGCCCGCGAGTGCACTATTTGCGGCATTGACAATAGCATCCGCCTGTACCTTGACAATGTCCCCCTGGAGTAGCGCCAGGGTCACGCCATTGATTGTACGTGTAGACATGAACACAATCCCCCAATGCATCATAGAACTAACCCGAACGGCTCCTCCAGCAGGCGCTTGACCTCCTGCAAAAAACGTGCGGCGATGGCACCATCAATTGCGCGGTGGTCGGAAGAGAGAGTTACCTTCATGCGGTCGCGCACCACCACCTGACCATCGACAACGGCAGGCGTCGGTGTAATCGAGCCAACAGCAAGAATAGCCGATTCCGGCGGATTAATGACGGCAGTGAAGCTATCGACATCGAACATACCCAGGTTGCTGACGGTAAAGGTGCCGCCACTGAACTCTTCTGGACGGATCTTCCCCTCGCGCGCTGCCTCTGCAAGTCGCTGTGTCTCACGGGCAATATCGAGAATGCCGCGCTGATCCGCGTTACGCACGATAGGTACGATCAGACCCTGTTCAAGGGCGACGGCAACGCCAATATGCACCTGCTTCTTCTGCAATAAACGGTCCTCGGCGAAAGATACGTTCACCCGGGGTATGCGCAACAAGGCCTTTGCCACAGCCTTCACGATCAGATCATTGAAACTCACCTTGACTGGTGACGGGTCATTAGCTGCGTATTCGTTTATCTGTTGCCGGAAGGCAGCCAGTTTGTCCGTGTCGATAACGCTGGTAACGTAGAAATGCGGCGAGGTTTGCATACTCTGGCTCAGACGCCGGGCGATGGTACGACGCATCGCCGTCAATGGGATCTCCACCACTTCGTTGCTGTCTATGGCGGCTGCAAGCGCTGGTTCTGGGGCAGCTGGCACAGGTTGAGCACCTAAAGGCATAACAGGCTCTGCAGCTGGTACAGGAGCAGGTGTAATTGCTGGCGGCTGGCGCTTCAAAGCAGCTTCGATATCCATTTTGATGATACGCCCATTTGGCCCTGTTCCTTGCACGGTGGCGTAGTCCACGTGGTTTTCAGCGGCCAATCTACGAGCAAGAGGCGAGATAAAGATACGGCCCTGGGTGCCGGAAGTAGTGATTCCGCTGGAAGACAAGGTGTTGACCCCGACAGGTACTTGTGGCGGCACATCCTTCACCTGCGGCTCACTGTTCGCCGATGTTTGTACTCCTGCACCATTCTCGCCCAGATTTCCGGGCAGCGGCTCATCTGACGCCCCAATCAGTGCAATCTTTGAACCAACGGGCGCGGCGGTACCTTCCGGCACAATGATTTTGCGTAGTATCCCGCTGGCAAAGGCTTCAATCTCAATATTGACCTTATCTGTCTCGACTTCCGCTAGCATCTCCCCTTTTTTGACCGGTTCACCCTCTTTTTTGATCCAGCGAAGAATCTTACCCTCTTCCATACTATCGCCCATTTTGGGCATCTCTACTGTTTTCATCAGCCTATCTCCGATTTACTTGCGAACCAGGGCCGCCGGGACAATTGCCTTTGCCGCGTTGACAATATCACTTTTTTTCGGGAGTGCAGCACGTTCCAACACTTTTGAGTAGGGCATGGGTACATCCGCGCCAGTTACGTGTTGTATAGGAGCATCCATATAGTCAAAAGCATTTTCGTAGATCAGCGCGGCCAGGCCCTGGCCCGTCCCGTAATATTTCCAACCCTCTTCAGCAATGACCACGCGGTTGGTTTTTTTCACAGAATCAACGAGCAGGTCAATATCAATAGGCCGAATACTTCTAAGGTCGATTACTTCAGCTTCGATACCCTCTTTCGCCAGATCTTCTGCGGCCTGTAACGAGAGATGCAACATGCGCGAAAAAGTGATAATGGTTATGTCCTGACCAGGCCGTTTCACTTCTCCACGGTCGAGCGGCACAGTATATTCATCCTCTTCGTCCGGCATCTCGCCTTTGACATTGTACAGCAACTCGTGCTCAATGAAGAGGACCGGGTCAGGGTCGCGCACAGCAGATTTAAGCATCCCCTTGACATCGTAGGGAGTCGCGGGCATGACGACTTTCAGTCCTGGAACGTGGGCATACCACGTCTCAAATAATTGCGAGTGTTGCGCGGCACGCTGCGCGCCGCCTCCAGAAGGCATACGCACGACAAATGGCACGGCAGGTTGCCCACCAAACATGTAGCGCATCTTGGCGGCGCTGTTCACAAGTAAATCACTGGCGAGTAAACTAAAATTGATCGTCATCAGTTCCATGATAGGTCTCAAGCCGCCCAGCGCGGCACCAATAGCTACCCCAGTAATAACCTCTTCCGCCAGGGGAGTGTCACGAACACGTTTCTCGCCAAATTCTTCATACAGTCCCTTGGTGACGGCATAGGTGCCCCCATACCCGGCAATATCTTCGCCCATAATAAAGACACGTTCATCACGCAGCATCTCCTCGCGGATCGCTTCACGAAGCGCATCTCTATAGGTAATCGTACGCATGTTTACTATTTCCTCTCGTAACGGGAAGTGAGGGCGGTGGAGTTATCAGCCATCACATCGGTATAGAGCTCATCGAGTGAGGGATCGGGGCTATTTTCGGCAAATTCTGCCGCATCTTCGGATACCTGGGTCGCTCTCGCGTCGTTATCATTAAACTCAGACTGAGTAGCAAGGCCATTATCCAGCAATTTTTTCTCAAAAATACCAATGGGGTCACGAGTGGTACGCCACTGTTGCTCTTCTTCACGAGTACGATAATATGCAGGGTCGGTCATGGAGTGTCCACGAAAGCGGTAGGTTTTGATCTCGAGCAAGGTGGGGCCTTCATTATCTCTGGCGCGCTCTACAGCTTGTTTCATCGACTCATAAACAGCTATCACATCCATGCCCTCAACCTGGTCGCCCGGCATATTGTACGCTTCCGCACGGGGCAGCAAACTATCGACCGCCCAGGCTTTCCCAACAGCCATACCCATTGAATACTGATTATTCTCGCAGACATACACGACTGGCAACTTCCAGACGGATGCCAGGTTCAGCGATTCGTGAAAGGCTCCTTCATCAACGGCTCCATCGCCGAAATAGCAGGCGATAACGGTATCCTGCCCCTGGTACTTGGCGGCGAAAGCAACACCCGCAGCGATGGGCAGCTGCGCGGCCACGATAGCATTGCCTCCATAAAGACCCAGTTCATTGCTCCACATATGCATGGAGCCGCCTTTGCCCTTGCTACATCCTGTAACTTTGCCAAAGAGTTCGGCCATTACAGCCCCCGGATCCATCCCTTTCGCCAGCGCATGACCATGTTCCCGATAACTGCAAAGAACTTTGTCGTCCGGTCGCAGCGCGGTAATGCTGCCCACTCCAACAGCCTCCTGGCCTATATACAGGTGCATAAAGCCACCAATCCTACCGCGTGTATATTCTTCGGCACTCTTCTCCTCAAAGCGGCGGATGAGAGCCATCTTATAATGCATCTCTAATAGTTCTGTACGGGTCAATCCCGCCAGTGTGGCGTTGCTGATAGCCATAGGCCTCTCCTGTTTAATGAAACATTTTTGTATGTATGAGCAGCCCGACCATACAACACGGTATGTGATGAGGTCTTCTATCTCACTACACTGTGATTATATCGTTATTCATTGTACCGCAAGAAGGATGAGAATCATAGAGGTATGCTGCTTCATGCACTTTCCCTGGTGCTAGAAGCTAACAATGGCTCAGGACGGGGTCCTTGCCAGAGCAAAAGATCCCGTTCTGAGCCATTGTTGTCTCCCGTTATGAGATTGTTAGTTGGTGGCAGTGAGTACAACGAGCACCCCGAAGAAGGGTGCTATACTATTTCTTCTTTTTAACGACAGCGTCTGCGAGTTCTTTTCCAGGAAAGAAACGCACACGCTCTTTCGCGGGTACCTCGATTGGTTTCTGGTCGCGTGGATTAACCCCCCTACGTGCTGCACTCTCGCGCACTTTGAATGAGCCAAAGCCGACCAAACGCACCTCACTACCGCCCTCAAGAGTCTCGCGAATGGCCACCAAAGTGGCTTCTAAGGCAGCTTGAGCTTGCTTTTGAGAGAGGTCCGCATCTTTAGCTATGCGCCTTGACAGTTCTTGTCTACCTACAGTAGTTGTCGATTTCGCATCGGTTTTTTTCGTGGCCATAGGTTCAAAGTCCTCCTTACAATCAACACACGTCGCTTTTCGTCCCAAAAAAGTGGTGTTGGGCCCCTAGAGCGGCATCACAACCTCACTGCCGTTTAGGAGTATAGCACGCGATTCCAAGGAAAACAAGGGTATAGCCTTGCTTTATAACGCAGTGAAGAGCACCACACCGCATGGAGAGCCACTTCATAGCAATCAATCAAGTAGAAAATTGGCCTCTCAAGCGGCTCTTACATTGAAAGGATTTATTCGCGAACAAATTATTCGTCTATTATAATACGCAGGCTCAATCAGATTTTCACACAGTCGAACACATAACATATTGCCCTGGCTAAACCAGTGCACTATAATGAAACTGTTCTTGTTCATAAATCGAGGGAAAACAATGTATATCAGTGAGCCAGCAGAATATGCCATACTGGGGCTACTGGAAAGTCAGCCCATGCATGGTTATGAGATGTTCCAGCAGTTCAAAAACGGCGCGCTGGGACAGATCGTCCACCTTGAAATGAGCCAGATGTATGCATTCTTGAAAAAACTTGAACGGCTGATGTATATAGAAGCGCAGCTAGAGACCCAGGGGCTGCGTCCACCGCGCAAAATCTTTCACCTCACTGCGCAGGGACGGCATATCTTCTTCCAGTGGCTAAAAGAACCTGTTGAGCGACCACGAGAGATTCGCATCCTCTTTCTCATCAAGCTCTACTTTGTCCAGCAGTTTACCCCAGAGGAAACCGGACATCTCATCGACCAGCAAATTATCGCCTGCAGAAACTTTCTCAATCATCTTGAGGCTCGGCATTCGCTGCCCTTAGAAACTGGCGATGAGGCGTTCTTCGACCACGTTGTTCTACGCGGGCGCATTTACCAGACCCGCTCATTGCTTGACTGGCTACAAGAACTCCAACACGAACTGGCAGAAGCGCATCGATAAGGTGAACTTACTCCGGCTTTATGCACGCAACAAAAGCTGGTAACGTGGATTGAAGGCCTTATCGCACTTGCTACATGAAACGGCCTGTGAATAACGGCGGGTACGTGGATATTGATTACCGCAATTTGGGCAGATATAAAGGTAGCGAATTGGACGACGTTTGCGGCATAAAGCCTCACGCCGCGCACTTTCTTCGCGCAGAAGACGGCGTAGCTCTTCCAGGCCATAGCCAGTAACAGCAGCCTCATCGGCTGCGATCGAGTCGTATCCATGATGGCGGTGACGACGAGGGGTTCCTTTTATCCGATCAGCCAGGTGTATCAATTCATGGGCCACCGTTACTTCAATTGACTGTGGTTGCATATCCGGCTCAATAAAAATGAGGTGACGATGGCTTGGCAGTTGAAGTTGCAGACTGTCTTCAAAGACAAGGAGAGTTTGTGAATGCAAAGTATTGCGAGTACGTGTTTTCACTCCTGTCTGTGAATGGTGTGGAGCCGGGAGGTAGCAGTAACAGCCTAACACCATACTATTGAGTCGTTTTCCCGTCCAACGCATATATTCCTGGCGATCCTGAGTAATAGCCAGTTTACCAAGTTCTTGCGTCGGGAGGTTTAATTTTTGCCAGTAGAGTGCCAACCAATCCTTAATCGTATGACTTGCATGCACGATAGGGCCTGCTTGCCGTGGTGGCGGCGCGGGTGTACGAGATGTACGGGCGGCAACCATGTCGGCCTTTTTACTCCTACCTGCTTAGACTAGGCATCCAGCGGCAATGCTGGACGACCGCGAGGGTCAATCCTTCGCATGTTTTAGAACATGCTCTCAAATATTGTAATGCAAGTATATCAGGCATAGCAAGTGGGTGCAAGGTATTTTATATATTATTCTGAGCCATTTCAGCCAACCAGTCTCTTCGCTTGACACCTTTTCTTACTGGGCGTAAGATGAGAAAAGTCTTAACAGCGTTCACCTTCTACCTCCCGTAAGGAGCTTTTCCATGTCGTTTCAAATATGTATAAGGACAGATAAGTCATTACATCAACTCACCTCAGAGATACGCACTATCTTCTCACTCCCCCCGTTTCGACAGGACACTTTCGTAGGTGAACCGTATTGCCAATTTGAAATGTTAGGAATGCTCATTTTGATCCATCGCACCGACGAAGAGGACCGCGACCCGGAGGTGATGCACTATCCCTACTACTTTGACATGCAAATGGCTTTTACTGATCACGAGCTAGATACGGATACTATGGAGTATATGCTGCAACCGTATTACGCCCAATTGCTCAGTTTTAGTCTTGGTCTGGACACAGCCTTTCATGAGAAAAAGAAAGTTGGAAACAAGTGGCACATACGTTACCGCTTCTTTAGGAAAAACCCAAAATGGAATGAATCTATTTTATATGGTGAACCTGGCTGGGAACCGGCTGTTATCGAAGCTCCTTCCACTTTGTGGCGCATAATGTATCCTGTCTTATAACCCCTTGCATAATAGCGGGTAAAAATGCTACAGTGAAAAGATCATACAACATCTCATCCTCCATAGCTTGAACGAAACATTGTAGGGGCGTAAGGATTACGCTCATCTGGAGATAAGGATCCTGACGCGATACGACGCGTCCTGCCCTTAGCTGAACTACATGGAGACATCCCATGAGTATTTTGAACGCAACTATTGGTGAAGAGCTCATCCCATTAGTGAAACCGCCAATCACGCAGGAGCAGCTACAGCGCTATGCTGAAGCATCTGGGGATTACAATCCTATACATCTTGACGAAGAGGCAGCGCATCGCGTAGGACTGGATAGCGTTATCGCTCAAGGTATGCTCAGCATGGCTTTTCTCGGACAATTCATCAACCAACGCATCTCCGACATACCCGAAGTCTATCTAACACGGTTCAAGGTACGCTTTTCCAATATGGTTCGCCTGGAAGACACCATCACCTGTCATGGCAAGATTAAAGCGCGTACCACTGAGAACGAAGGATATGAGTTCGTGACGATCGAGTGTTGGGCGCAAAACCAGAAAGGCGAGAAGGTCACTGTCGGTGAAGCGGTAGTATCCATTCCCCTTACACTCAAAGAAGAGGTAAAGGCATGACGGTTGAGAAACCCACGATGAACGACCAGGATTTACATGTACTCTCCGATCTCTCCATTTATAATTGCGTTCGTTTCGGCCCCTACAAAGCTATGATCTACGAAGATCAGCAGGATGTACGGGAATATACTAACATAGATATTGCCAGGGAAGCCGCACAATTGGCGACCGGTCTGCAAGCATTAGGGATTAAAAAAGGCGACCGGATCATCGTTATGATGTTGAACTGCCCAGAGGTCCTCATTGCGTACCAGGCAATCGCCCGCGCGGGTGCCCTCATTATACCGGTTATGCCACTTCTCAAGGCGCCAGAAGTACGCTATATCGCTGAGAACTCCACCGCCAAGGTTGTGTTCACCAGTCCCGTTCTCCTCCCTTTATTGAGCAGCGCTCTGGCTGATGTCCCTATGGTGCAACACATTATTTCTACAGGAAATCCAGAAGTACAAGCCACCAGGACTCTGAGTACTGGAGACGCTGGCTCGCGCTCCTACGCTATTCATGCCTATAGCGACATAGTGATACAGGGCGAAGCAGGCGCGGAGCATTTCCTCTCATCCAAGGATGCGGTACCCGTGGCAGAAGATGATATCGCTGTCATCCTCTATACATCTGGTACTACTGGTCGTCCAAAGGGGGTCGTCCTGACCCATCGCAGCCTCATCTCCAACGCATTAGGTGGACGTGGGCCGGAACGTGAGACGCGGGATGAAGGGCATACTCTGGCTGTCCTCCCCCTGGCCCACGCCTACGGTATTCTTGCTGCTAATGTCTTCTTTTTGCGCGGTCAGACCATTGTGGCACATCCGCGCTTCGATACAAGCGCGGTGCTCTCCGCGATCGAGCGCCATCACATTGTCTCGTTCGCCGGTGTACCAGCAATGTTTGTCGCTTTACTGTTCACCCCAGATACTGACAAGTATGACACCAGCAGCTTACAAACCTGTGTCAGCGGTTCCGCGCCGCTGCCAAAAGCGGTTTTAGAGGGTTTCGAGCAGAAATTTGGCTGCCGCATTCTCGAGGGTTACGGTCTCTCCGAGGCCAGCGCCGCCCTTACCGGCCATAGCCTCGAAATGGAAAGGAGGCCTGGCTCAGTAGGGAAGCCTCTACCAAACGTAGAAGTGCTCGTAGTGGATGAAAACGACCAACCAGTACCTGTTGGCGAAATAGGTGAGGTGATTGCTCGTGGCCCCAATGTCATGACTGGCTATTACAATATGCCCGACGAGACAGAGGCGGCGTTGAAGAATGGCTGGCTGCATACAGGCGATATGGGACGCTTTGACGAAGATGGTTACTTGTATATTGTCGAACGTAAGAAGGACCTGATCATCCGCGGGGGGTTCAATATCTATCCTCGCGATGTAGAAGAAGTACTCAGCAGGCATCCAGCAGTGAGCGAGGTGGCGGTGGTCGGCATACCATCGGAGCGTATGGGTGAAGAAGTGAAAGCCTTCGTCGTTACTCGTGCTCCCGTCGACGCGGAGACTCTCCTCGCTTATTGCCGTGAATGGCTGGCGAACTATAAAACACCAAGTGAGATCGAGTTTATCAGTGTATTGCCACGCAATGCGGTGGGAAAGATCGATAAAAAGGAACTAAGGAGACAACATGTCCATTGAACTGCCATTAGAAAATGCGCCATTGACCCAGTTACAGCAGACGCCTATTGATAACGTTCTGAATATTATCGACCAGGGGCTGGTCCATTTACCATCGTATAGAGAACTGTTCTATCGCTGGGAGCGCCAGCAGTGGCGCGCAGAGGAGATAGATTTCTCCCCCGATCGCTTCCAATGGGAAAAGATGGGACAACAGGAACGGCAGGACCGTCTATATGGGCTATCGGCCTTCTTTAGAGGGGAGGCATGCGTCACAGACACGCTGGCACCATATATTACAGCGATGCCCGATGAGGAGATGCGTATCTTCCTGACCACGCAGCTGGCCGACGAGGCACGTCATACCGTCTTTTTCGCTCGCTTTTTCAAAGAAGTGCTCGGTATAGATAAAACAAGGTTGGAGGACACACTGGATAATATACGGCAGTATATGAACAAGCATCTCCAGTATATCCTGATTGACTCACTCGCGGATGTTGCTGAACATATTCGACAAGAACCCAAAAACCTGGATCACCTGATCGAAGGGATAACGCTCTATCATGTGATCGTCGAGGGCACAATGGCATTGGCTGGTCAACGCGGCATCCTGGAATTTTACCGTCAGAATAATCTCTTTCCGGCATTTCGCGGCGGCTTCACCGCTGTTGCGCGCGATGAATCACGCCACGTTGTCTTTGGCGTGAAATTCCTGAGAGAAATGATACAGCGCGACGCGGCTAACGCCAGGGTCGTTAAAGCGGCTATCGATAAATATGCGCAGGTTGCCTTCACCGCGCTAACCCCGGCGGATGAAAACATCCCGGACATCCTGGCGATGCAACAAGATCCCTGGGTATCACCGCGTTACGCGCTGGACTCGCTGCGCAAGAAAATCAAGGTGATAGGCCTCAGCATGGATTTGCCTGTGGTGCCTCCACCGCCGTTGTTTTAAGGACAATGCAGGGGTCAGGTCTTCATGACCCCAGGATGTTACCCTATAAGGAGTATCGTATGGTGTCTGCTGTCGTTCTCATCAATGTACAACGAGGTCAGGTCAATGAAACGGCCCAAAGTCTGTTAGAGATCGAAGGGGTAGCGGAGGTTTACTCCGTTACAGGGGATTATGACCTGGTAGCGCTTTTGCGCCTGCAACAATATGAGGATCTGGCCGAAGTGGTTACTACTCGTATGGTGCAACTTCCCGCTATTACAAAGACCAACACGTTGATGGCCTTTCAATGCTACTCGCGCGCCGACCTGCAACAGGCCTGGGATATCGGCGTAGAGTAGTGAACGAAGTGCTGTAGAAATGCCATTACCGAAGCCCGCGGGCTATAGAAATGGCGTTCCTATGGCACCTTTGTCTCCGTCCTCTGTTCGATCTCGACAACATTGATGCTCTCCTCCTGCTCTTTCACCACGCGGATCTCGCGCTCGAAGATGCGGCGGAGAATGGCAACAGCGTTGGCATAGGTCGAGTCCATGCCAAAGTACGACAGGCTGCCTGCCCCAAGGTTCTTGCCACGTGTATATGGAGTATCCGAAGCATAGTGCAGGATACCCAACTCATAAGGCAGGCGGGCAAAATTGATGTTCTCGCCTGTGGGGTAGCGCGTCAGGTACTGATCTTCGTAGACGGCGTCGAGATATGGGCCGCACTCCATCTCCACTACTGTATAGTTCGTGCGATAATAGAAATCCAGGTACTGCCGGTTTTGCAGATAGGTTCCCTTAGCCGAAACAGCCTTTTGATTGTCCAGCACAGAACCATAGATCAGGTAGGGCTGGACATCCTGCGCGATAAAGCAATTATCCAACCAGTAGACGTTCTGACTGTGCTCATCAAGCACAACATTGGAGATCAGCACATCGCCGATACTGCCATTAAGCGTGGCAGCTTTGCCCAGGACATAGATACCACGAATCTGCGATACATTCTCCATGATTTCACGCAGCATTCTATAGGCAGCCATACCGAGAGGATAATCAATATTGATGATAATGGCCTGACTGCTGGCCAGTTTATCCATCCCAGGCATGCGGCAGCGCGGATCAATCTCCATGTTGTGCAATTTGGCGAGTTCAAACACCTGCGCGTCAATCTCCAGACCATGACGCGCTCCTACGTGCCAGATGCCGCGCTCTTGCTCTTCGCGTAGGCGATTGCGCGCGAATTCTTTCCCGGTAGGTGTACGCGCCCACTCGCGAGCGGCAAAGTACAGAAAGTTTTGCCAGTTCCCGGGAACTGTTCCTTGCTGGAGTTTGCGGCACTCGTCGGCGAGGTAGGGGTCCTGACCGCTCAACGCGTATTGAGTCAATTCATCCTCGCGCCTCAAGACGCAGCCAGACATCAGGTTGACGAGGCTATGCGTATTGCTGGAAACGAAGTAGACAGGCTTATCCTGAATGCCCAGCGTATCGGTTAGCAAGTGTTCAACAGGTGCCCACCATTTGCGCGTAGAGCGGACATAGCCAACATGTGAACCACCCAGCATACGCAGCAAGAAGCTTTTGCGGTTTCTGCCGATTATGCGCAGATTTTCCCAGAGGCGATCACCCCAGATCAACTCCAGTCTACGCCAGTCATCTGGATGGATGTGCAGCCGCTCGCGCAGCACCTTGGTAATTTCTGCGAAGACTGGAGAGGAGCGATCCATACGCGTCTCCAGCAGCGGCATGGTGGTGGCATCTGCTTTGAGCAAGTAGTATAATTTGTTCCATTCAATCTGGAAGGCAACCAGGATGGGCACGATATCGTCGGTATCGCTTACGCTGGCAACGTAGACAGCCAGCGTCTCCTCGCCATCATAGAACCACTTTCTACGCCTTGCCGAGGCGGTGACGGCCTCCCATCTATCGACATGAAATCCCTGCTGCTGGAATACCTCTTCAGATTGCCCCAGCAATACCAGATTGCAATGGATAATCGAGGCAGGTAGCCGCAGCACACTATAGATTAGCGCCGACATATCGGGATACGGTGACCGAGCTTCAGGATGCAGGCTCGAATCAATATTATAATGTGCCTGCACCAGGGCTTTCAGGCTTATCTCGCCAGAGCTGCGCAGGAGGGTGTTGTAGGTGCGAATATAAAGTTCAACGTCGCGTTTGCCGGCTTCGTGATGTCCGCTTTCGTGTTCAAAGGATGTGGGAGTGGTTGATAAAGTCATTTGATCATCAGGGTCTGTCTCCGGATCCTCGCTTTCGTAGTGATGAGAATTCTGTTCATCGTGCTGAATGCTAAAGTGGTCCGATGCGTCCTCGGAATCCATTGGAGATTTATTTTTTCGTGTCACTGTTTCTGTTCTCCCTTTTTGTTAGTGTGGGGGGTTGAAGTAGTAGTTGTGTTTATCTTTTTTTATGTCTCATAATTATATACGTTTGCGAACCTCTATGGTAGTGCAATAATTATCGAACGATCACGTGTTTTCCTGGCCCGCTTGCCTACACAATGCGGGCTCTCCATCCCCCTAGGGAATCAAATGGTCTGGAATACATACCTGTTCTGATAAATAACAATGTATATATATGCAGACATACGTTAGCTTTCGTTTCAAAGTTATTCATTCTTAGTTTTTCCTAGCCATTTTGTGCCACCAATCGCCTAAACCCAACGTTCCTATACTGAGAGGTATTACTAAAACGACTGGGATTCCCCATGCCCAGCGTTTCCCCCTAGTAATGCCTCTTTTCTGGACGGGGGAGCACTCAGATTCGCTGCTCATCGCCAGAGTAATGTATCTTCGTTACCTGGCACTCTCTGGCTCTCTTCCCCTACTGACCTGCGCCTCCATTCGCAGCGTACATCTCCTTGCTCTAACAATACGATGATAACCTTGTCATAATCGTTGAGAGTAAATTGACCAAAGTAGGCGGGAAGCAACTGCTGGCGTAAATCAGGCCACCGTCGTACACGCTGCGCCTTTCCCTGGTGCAGTATGTGTTGACGTAGCTGCTGCAGTTCCTCCGCGAAGCGCTCCTGTTGTTGTGCGGCAAACCACTCTTCTCCCAATAGTCCACGGTGACTCTGTAGAGCCAGGCGTCGATGATAGAGACAGACTGCGTCGTTCATAGCGGCAAGGCTATCTTTGCTGCGCGTGGCAAAGATGAGGGTATAGGGGGCAGTCTCTACAACAGCCGGTCGCACCTGCAGTTGGAAAGCAATACGTTGTACCCAGAGAAAATGCTGCTGCATGGACGTCATGAACAGGTCCATTACGCTCTCTAAGAGAGGCGTTGTCTCTTCATCTTGCGGCAGAAACGCTTTCCAACGATCTGTACGCAGCAAAGCCGTCAACGCGGCGGCGACGGCTGGATTACGAGATGATGACAGCAAACGTATCTCTGTTTGCTGGTGGGGGATGAGAAAGCAGAGTTCGGTTGGCGCCGTTTTACGCTGGTAGAGGGGCAAGAGATCATCATGGGTAAAGATTGTCTGCCCAAAGGGATTGAGCAGGAAGACGGCCGGGGATGATGCTATTTCTTTGAGTATAGCCGGGGCAATTTCTAACCAGCTGCCGCGCACAATACCGCTCTCTTGAGGCAAAACTAGCGTATCTTTGAGCGGCACGGCTGCTGCATTTTCCTCTCCGTCCGCAGCGCTATGTTGTCCCACTTTGCTCTCTTTTCGCTTGCTGCCCCCAGATGCAAGCACGATGCCATGAAGGGATATGGGCTTACTTGCCTGGGCCAGGGCTTGTGAAAGCAAGGCTAGCGGCTGGAGAACCGGTGAAAGAACTTGAGACGCTTCTGAGCCGGAGTTACTTTCTGTACCGGCATCCCGGTTATTTGTGCGCGCGTTGATACCCCAGCCATCGATCCAATAGCAGCGGCGATAGATACGCATGGCAGCAAGTGAACTGCAATAAGGAAGGGCATAGTCCTGCAGCAACCACTCACGCAGGCTGGACAAAACGATCTGTTCAGTGAGACGGCGTGCTGGTTTGTGTCCCACAGTTTCTTTTTGTGCGTGCTGGTTTTCAAATTCGGCCCACAGGTTCATGGTATGGTCATTCTATCACACACTTCGAGCAGCAGACGGTCCTGAAAATTGTCGCACTTGTCGCACTTGTCGCACTTGTCGCAGATGTTTCAATTGGCCTATCGGTGTGATTTTGACGAAAAGACTTGTAAAGCCATTCTCTGTCGTCGGGCTGGTCTATGTGCTTCCTGCCAAGTGCGTTCTTGCTCATCCGTGGATCAGCGTTTGGGGCTACTGCTCATGACGATGCTCATTGCGCTTTCATAACGCTTCCTCCTTACACTAGGAGCAGAGAGGGCGAGGCGCGTCGGCTGAGGAGTGGCCCCAAACCCTGCCTGGTGGGCCTTTGGGCGAGGAACTGCTCTCCTCGCTCCTCCAACATGCTCGCTCATCACGAGATGGCTCTCGCTTGTTTGCAACCAGTGTTTGTCTACGTGACGACTTGTCACCAACAGGACCAAAGGAGACACACATTATGGACCTTGAAATCACTC
>VBHS01000265.1 GCA_005881295.1 Chloroflexota bacterium | reverse complement strand
TCTCCGTAGGTGATTGCATCCATAAACAAACTACGAATGTACATACTGATACTTCCCACGAGGGATAAAATAAGGAATGATACACAAGATCAAGTTTGACGAGGGGAAATGACGTGTCTGTTGAAGTAACACTTACAAGTACCGAAATCCGTGCGCTTTTCCTGGATTACTTTGCCAGCAAGGGCCATCTCATAGTCCCCAGTTCATCGCTTATACCGCGCAATGACCCGACGGTTTTGCTGACAACGGCCGGTATGCAGCAGATGATTCCCTATTTTCTGGGACGCGAGACCCCGCCTGCTACACTACTGACCTCTGCCCAGAAATGCTTTCGCACGACCGATATCGACAAGGTGGGCAATGATCGCTCCCTGACCTTTTTTGAAATGCTGGGCAATTTCTCTGTAGGCCAATACTTCAAACGCGAGGCGATTATCTACGCCTGGGACTTATTGACGCGGGTGTACAAATTGCCTGCCGGGCGTTTGCATCCGACAGTCCACCCCGACGATGACGAAGCTCCCTTCTACTGGAGCGAGGTGGCCGGTTTCCCCGACGAAGCTATTGTGCGACTGGAAGAAAACTGGTGGGGGCCTCCAGGAGCCTCGGGTCCCTGTGGCCCCGACTCCGAGATCTACTATGATCGCGGCGTCGAGCACGGCTGTGGGCGAGCTGACTGTAAACCTGGCTGTGAGTGCGAACGCTTTTTGGAGATCTGGAACCTCGTCTTCATGCAGTACTACCAGGATCTCGACGGAACGCGCACGCCTCTGCCCAGGAAGAACATCGATACCGGATTGGGGTTGGAGCGCCTGACGATGGTCTTGCAAGGTAAAGAATCGGTCTTCGATACTGACCTGTTCCGCCCCATCATTGATCGTTTCGCGGCCATGGCGAACACAACCTATGGACACGATGCAAAACATGACATATCGCTGCGGGTGATCGCCGACCATGGACGCGCCCTGGTTTTCCTGGCCGCCGATGGAGTACTCCCCAGCAACGAGGGACGGGGATATATCTTTCGCCGCCTCCTGCGCCGAGCCGTGCGCCATGGCAAGCTGCTTGGCCTGGATAGGCCGTTCCTTTCGGAGGCCGCCGACACGGTCATCAACCTGATGAAGAGTCACTACGCCGAGTTGGGACAGCAGCGCGACCGCATCGTCGAGATCATCAGCCTGGAAGAGAAGAAGTTCAACCAGACACTGAACGCGGGCCTATCGCTGCTCACCGGGCTCATTGAAGAGCTACGACAAAAGGGACATCACGCCATACCGGGTGAAGAGGCCTTCAGGCTCTATGATACGCACGGCTTTCCCCTTGAACTGACGCAAGAGGTAGCGGCCGAGCATGGCATGACGGTCGATGTTTCTGGCTTCGAGCAGGCGATGCAGCGCCAGCAGGAGCGCAGCCGGGCAACGGGGGCATTCACGCAGGCCCAGGATGACCAGCCGCTGCTCGAAGTATTGAAGCGCGTTGGTCCTACGGAGTTCACTGGCTACGAGGGCACCACCGGCAGCGGCAACGTGGTGGCTTTAATCGTTGACGGCGCGGAGGTAGAGAGCATCAGCACACCACAAAGAGCGATGTTGGTGCTGGATTCGACGCCATTTTACGCTGAAAGCGGTGGCCAGATTGGCGATCAAGGTGATATCAGCGGGTCAGTGGGCGTATTCCATGTACAGGATACGCGCCGCCCAGTCAAAGGACTGATTGTTCACTACGGGGAAATGCTTGAGGGGTACATGCGCGTCAGCGAAAAGGTACAGGCAAGTGTCATTGAGCAGCGCCGTGAAGACACGATACGCAATCACAGCGCCACGCATTTGCTGCATAAAGCCCTGCGTGACATCATCGGACCGCAGGTAGAGCAGCGCGGTTCGCTGGTCGAGCCGGAGCGCCTGCGCTTCGACTTTACCTCCTCGCGGCCTCTGACTCGCTCAGAGCTGGAACAGGTTGACGCACAGGTCAATCGTTGGATTCGTGCGAACGAACCCGTTCATACAAATATAATGCTTTTGCAGGAGGCGTTAGCGACGGGGGCGATGGCACTCTTTGGGGAGAAGTACGACGACGTGGTACGCGTGGTCTCGATGGGAAGAAGTACAGAGCTATGCGGCGGCACACACTGCTCGGCTACAGGTCAGATCGGCCTGTATATCACCATCCAGGAGACGAGTATTGCCGCCGGTATTCGCCGCATCGAGGCGCTGACAGGGCGCGCCGCCGAGTCGTACCTGCGCCGCCGCAGCGCTACCCTCGAGGCGTTAGCCGCCAGGTTGCAGACGCAGCCGGACATGCTTGAAGCTCGCGTGGAACAACTGGTGCAGGAACTTGCCTCCGCTCGCCGTTCGATCTCGCAGTATCACAGGGGGGCTGCGCAGCGACAGGCGGAAGCGCTGGCGCAGGAGGCGCAGGACGTTTCAGGGGTGCAGGTTGTCGCAGCGTCAGTGAATGTACCGGATGAGAAAGTGCTGCGCGAAATGGGTGATATGGTACGCACCAGGCTGAGCCGCCCAGGAGTGGTTGTACTAGCAAGCACCTATGATGATCGTGTGAGCATCCAGGTAAGCGTCGATCCAGCATTGACGAAGCGCGGGCTGCATGCCGGTAAAATAGCCAGTATCGTAGGAGAACGCCTGGGCGGTAAAGGCGGCGGCAGACCTGACTCAGCGCAGGGCGGAGGGAAAAACAAGGCTGAGCTTGGGGCTGCGCTTGATTTAGTAGCTCGTTACGTGAGAGAGAACCTCAAGTAATTTTTGCTTAATGCGGGGCATTTGTGCTATAAAGAAGTCTACAACATGCATGAATTAAACAGTAATACCGGGTTGAGCAACCAGTGTGTTTGTACAGCGCAGGCTGTTTATACTAGTAGAGCACTTGACGATCATAGTTGGGATTATTACGCATGAAAAATCTCTTGGATAGTCTGCGTAACCTGTTTCAGAGAAGACAGGAAGAGAACGGATATTATTACGGCCAGGAGGGAGGGTACGAAGATCAACCATTTCCCTCTGGTGGTGACGATCAACGGCAACTTTTCACCGCCCTTGATATCGGCACCGCTTTCGCCAAGGCCATCATCGTCGAAGTACATGATGACCAGGCAACTGTGCTGGGCGTTGGACGCCACCAGCAGAGCTATGCACACATGTCCGACGGCATCGTCACGGATATCTCAGGGGTGATTGCCAATTGCAACGAGGCGCTGATCAAAGCCGAAAAGGCGGCGGGGGGAATCGTGGCTCCTTCAGCGGTGATCGGTATCGCGGGAGAACTGGTCAAGGGCAGCTCGATTACTATCAATAAACAGCGGCAGCAAGCTGCGAAGCCCATTACACCTGAAGAGCTCGAGGGTTTAATCAACGGCGCGCAGCAGAAACTATTGAAGAGCGCAAAAGATCGCATTGCCGCCGAGACGGGATACCAGAATATCGAGGTGCGCCTGACCAACGCGGCGGTAATCTCGGTGCGGATCGATGGCCAGACGGTAGCCAATCCAGTCGGCTTTCGTGGGCGCCATTTCACGTTGACGCTTTTTAGCGCATTTGCGCCGCTGATGCAGTTGGGAGCGCTGGAGACCGTGGCCCAGGGCCTGGATTTGACGCTCGTCACGATCGTCGCGGAACCTTACGCCCTGGCACGCTGCCTGAGTACGAACGCCGGTACCGATAGCGGCGCTATCTTCATCGACATCGGCGGTGGGACGACCGATATCGCCCTTGTGCGGCAGGGTGGCATCGAAGAGACCCGTATGTTTGCCCTTGGGGGGCGTACGTTTACGCGCCGGCTGGCAACCAATAAAGGTATCTCGGTCAAAGAGGCCGAGAAGCTCAAGTTGAGCTATAGCAGCGGCAATGTCAAGGGGGCAGATCGAGACGAGATCCAGTCTATTCTCGCCCCTGAATGTCAAACATGGATGGATAGCATCGAATTGTTGATCGAGGAATTATCAAAAGGGGAACTGTTACCGCCGGCTATCTATACTGTGGGAGGAGGTTCGGCACTGCCGGACCTGCGGCAAAAGCTCGAAAGCTTCCCCTGGACTGAGCGCTTACCTTTTGCCCGCCAACCAATTATTCAGACAGTACAACCTGAAATGGTCACAAGCATCACCGATCCACATGGCATGCTGAAAAACGCGCAAGATATTACGCCAATGGCACTGGCCTACCAGGCAATCGAATTACAAAACGAGAACAATGTGCTGGAGAGAGCACTTTACCGGGTGATTCATAACATGCATATCTAAGTAAAGTAGGGGGTGTTTTGGGCACATGGCTGATGAACAGTATATTTATCTCAGTCCGGAAGAAGATCTAACCAGTGTACGTGAACGTTTGAAGAAAATTCCCAACAGGCATATCGTGCTTGTAGTTCCACCACAGACACAACTGCGCAGCCACGTCAGCTGGCGTTTGTTGCATAGCAGCGCAAAACAACAGGGCAAAGATGTTTCCATCAATAGTCCCGATCGCCAGATCCGTTCGGTAGCCAAAGCTGTGGGTTTTAGAGTTGTAGATTCGCTGGAGGCTCCAGGTTCGAGCAAGTCACGTACGGGGAGCGGCCCCAGTCGTCTCGGCATAGGTAGCAAAACATCGTCACGTACGCCCTCTTCTAAAGGCAGCCCGCCTCCACAGCGGCCCTCCTCTCCCGTGAAAGGGAATAAAGCCGACCAGGGATCTCCACCCGTGAAGGGCAACGTCCCCACGCAAGATATGCCCGCGGCCACCGAAAGTACTTTTGAAGAGCCAAAGCCGCCTGTGAAAGCAAAGAGAGCCGGGCAATACTCCTCACCTGTCAGAGGGAACATGCCATCTCAAGGCGCTCCTATCCCTCCTGTCATGGGAAATATCCCAGCGCAGGGCGAGCAGGATTTGCAGCAGTTTGACAAAGGTACCTGGGCGCAGCCGGAAGACATCAGAACGGGAGGGGGAACACCACCGTTCTCGTCGTCTTATGATAATGATGACTATAGCCTTGGCCCCTCTACCTCTGTGCACTCAGTGGGCTCCACAGACGAGGATGAGGAAACCGATCCGTATATTGAAGATTACCGCAAGGCGCAGAGCATTCGCGAGGCGGCGCAGGCAAAAGACACCAATGCCGCTATCCCTTCCGCGGGAAATAATGTACCGCCAGCGGGCATGCCAAATATAACTGATCTCTCTTCTACTCCCGGTGAAGTAGATGATCCTTTTAGCTACCTGGCGGATGAGGTTACGTCACATTTACCGGAGCAGCGCGGCTCCGTATCAATACCCGAGCCGGACGAAGGCGTTCACGATATCTCTGACGAACCGACCGGCGTATTACACCAGCACGACATCGAGGACCTGGGCGACACAGAAGAAGGTTTCAACCAGCGCCCCAGTTCACCGGGGCTCGACTCGAGCGAGGATACTACCGGCGAGGAACAGGACATACCGGGACCACCACGAGTGCACGGCGTTCGCCCGCGCACAAATCGTACAGGTGGCATGCAAAAACCGCGGCCGGATAGTGGCAGTGAAGATGCTATGGCGCTCCCGCCGGTCTATGACCAGAGAACGCGTGTTCCGCGTAAGAGTGGAGAGCTGCCAGTCAAAGGCGATCAGCCAGCCTCCTATCCAGTAATGGGTAGAGGTAATCGCAATCCCCAGGCCGTACCGCTCCCGCCTGCCCGGCCTGCTCAAGCGAAAGCGACACAGGCAAGGCCTCAGCCCGGTAGTGGTCCTAACGCCAGGGTGACGCGCCCGGTCGCCGGCCCCAAAACGCAGGCGCCAGCGCCCAGGACAACGCAGCCAAAAAAGAAGAGCGCAAATTTAGGCCTGGGAGTGGCCGCGCTGGTGAGCGTGCTTGTCATCCTTTTTATCGGCCTGTGGGCTTACCTGGGTCCTTCAGCCGATGTCACTCTTACGCTTCAGTCGCGCAATTATTCATTACCGTTAAAGCTGACTGCCAATGGCGCCAGCCACATAGATTTAACAAACAACACGGTTCCCGCGCAAACACTGACATTTTCCAGGAGCCTCACCTTGCCTGGGCATGCCTCCGGGTCATCGACAGTTGGCACTGTGCAGGCGACCGGCATGGTAACTTTTACCAACAACGGCACAAGTTCGGTGGTTATTCCCAGCGGAACCCTTGTTTCGACAAAAAATGGCGTGCAGTTCATAACTGAGGCAGAGGTATTAGTGCCATCAGGCAGCTCCACTAATGTTGCGCCTGTGCAAGCAGTAAAAGCTGGCACAACCGGCAATGTCTCCGCAGGCAGCATCACCGCGATTCCCCAGCAGGGCGGCCTGAACATGATTCAACAGGCCAATCCTCCGAACACCACCGTCAATGTCGCGGTCAATAATACCGATCCCACAACGGGAGGTGGTGCCGGTACTGCTGTCTCGGTAAGCGACAAGGACGTCAAGGCATTGCAGCAACAGCTTGATATTCAGTTGCAAGCGAAAGTCGATGACTTCATTCACAAGAATGTAGGCCCCAAAGACCAGCCGGGGAAAATTGTGCAAGTTGAGCCCGCCCCTACCGTTACACCGCCGGTGGGCAGCGTTGTGACAAACGGCAACTTCACGATGACGCTCACACGACATATCACCGTACTGGTGGTCAGGTACTCAACCCTTGAAACAGCGTCGACGGAGCAAATAAACGCCGCCATCAATAAGCAGGGTAACGGTTCAGCGCTTGTACCGCAACAGCAGGTACAAATAACAAAGATGGCGAATAAATCCCCCAATGATGGA
>VBHS01000264.1 GCA_005881295.1 Chloroflexota bacterium | reverse complement strand
CAGCACGGTTTTTACAGGGGCTGGTGCAGGTTGTTCCGCAAAACGAGATTACCGTTATTGGTAACACAGGAGATGATCGCGAGTTTTACGGTTTGCATGTTTCGCCTGATCTTGATATCGTCACATACACACTGGCCGGCGTTGTCGATGAAACACACGGTTGGGGTATACGAAATGACACCTATCATACAATGGGGCAACTCACACAATATGGCAACGATGACTGGTTTATGCTCGGTGACAGAGATCTTGCCACGCATATTCACCGTACTAACCTCCTGCGACAGGGGAAAACACTCAGCGAAGTCACTGACGATCTACGAAAGCAATTTGGCCTGGGCATCCGCTTATTGCCGATGACAGATCAGCCTGTTGCTACCAATATCATCACTCCAGTCGGACAGCTTCACTTCCAGGAATACATGGTCAAACGGCGTTGTGTGGACGAAGTACAGGGTGTTCTATTCGTGGGTGTCCAGGAGGCACGACCAGCACCAGGGGTCCTCGATGCGCTGAAAGAGGCTGATGCGATCCTGCTGGCACCAAGCAATCCCATCGTCAGTATCGGCACTATTTTAGCTGTACCGGGTATACATGACGCACTTCACGAAACCAGTAGCATGATTATCGCCGTAAGCCCAATTATTGGAGGGGCGCCGATCAAAGGTCCTGCGGATAAACTCATGAGCGGACTTGGTATGGAAGTGTCGGCGGTAGGCGTCGCTCGTTGCTACCGCGATTTCCTGGATGTAATGATCATTGACGAACAAGATGATCATCTTGTGAGCGAGATCGAGGATCTGGGTATACCCACGAAAGCGACGAATACTATTATGCGCGATGAAGAAAGCAAAGCTGCCCTTGCCCGCAAGACCCTGGAGGCGGCGGGATTGAGTTTTTAATTCGCCAGATTCGTAAAGAAAACAGAGTCATATGATATATAGAGCATTAATCCCCGTCAAAGCGCTGGATGAAGCGAAAAGTCGCCTGGCGGGGCACATGACATTACACCAGCGTAAAAACCTGGTATTAGATATGCTGCACCACGTACTACACGTGTTGCAACAAAGCAATTTGCTTGAACAGATTACAGTAGTAAGCCCGGACATACGGGTGCTAGATTTTGCTCAAACGTGGGGAGTCCGTGCACTTGTCGAGGAGATGCCGGGTCATAATGCCGCGCTCCATGCTGCTGCATTGCAAGAGCAAGAGGCTGGCACTACCGCCCTTTTGACCATATCAGGTGACTTGCCTTTACTTCAACCCAGCGACATTCGTGCTCTGATTGAACGATCTCTGCGCTACCCAGTGGTACTTGCACCGTCACGCGATGGCACGGGCACAAACGCGCTCCTTGTACAGCCGCCCCTGGCGCTTCCCTATCTGTTTGGGGTCAACAGCCTGTATAAATACGTGCGTGCAGCGAAGGAGCGGCAACTCGGCAGTACTATATATAATAGCATTGGCCTGGCGTTAGACATCGATACAATTGATGATCTTGACGATCTATACGAGCTACAAGTTCTGAGTGGCGAAAAAATACGAAGCTGGCCTGCAACACATAGGGAAAACTCCTACAGTGACTCCGAAGAAAGTCTGGCGCATCATTCAGCGCCACTGTAGAGGTTTAGCAAGAATGATAAGGAAAGAGATGTATGCCAAGTACGTTATCTGAAAAAGCGCGGGCCTTCTTGCAAGAGCGGCGTTTCGCAGTACTCGCCACCCTTAATAAAGATGGGTCTCCCCAATTGACCACAATGTGGTACCTGCTCGATGAAAATACCATCATAATGAACACGAAAGCAGGGCGTGTCAAAGATCTCAATATGAAACGCGACCCGCGCATTTCAATTTGTGTGGAGGATGGTTACAACTATGTCACGATCAGTGGCAATGTTGAAATGGATGAGGACCAGGAGACGGCACACCGGGATATCTATCGATTAGCGGCTCGCTACGACGGCGAGGAAAATGCTAAACAGCAAATGGAGGAGCAATTCTCAAAAGAACACCGCATTACCCTGCGCTTGAAGTGCGAGAACGTCATCGAACGTCTGTAGCGACATTGTTGAGGCGCCATTTTTTTACCTGGCGCTTCAACAACTCTCACTTAATCCTCCTTTTCTCTACCACGTTTCGAGTGCATTGCTACTCGTGAACGTTCCTGTTGCTCGAGCCTCCCCTCTTCGTATTCTTCAACATTGACACCCAGGTTGCGCACTGAACTTATTGAATGCATCAAGTATACCCCTTAAATTTTTGTAAAGGTGTATGTTTTTTGTGCAAATTGCACAAATTTTACATCAGCACTTTCTGACAAACTACCCATAGTAACTCATGGATGTGTATCTTATCATAGTAGCATGTAATTACATTCAGCAGGTTGCTGGAAATTTTCAGATTATTGTACAAAATAGCTAA
This sequence comes from Chloroflexota bacterium, assembly GCA_005881295.1. GTDB lineage: Bacteria > Chloroflexota > Ktedonobacteria > Ktedonobacterales > Ktedonobacteraceae > UBA11361. Next base: position 8,597 of record VBHS01000264.1, on the reverse strand, counting down.
ACACCAGAAAAGGCATGAGAAGCCTACTATTCCAGCAAGTGGGCGAGGATAGTGCGACAAGGAGAATAGGCATGACACCGGAAGACGTATTACAATTTGCCAGGGAACGCGGCGTAAAAATGGTTGATTTCAAGTTTGTCGATATACCGGGAACCTGGCAGCATTTCAGTGTTCCTATACGTGAACTTGAAGAAAATACTTTCATAGAAGGGAAACCTTTTGACGGCTCGAGTATACGCGGTTTCCAGACCATCGACGAAAGCGATATGCTGATTATTCCTGATCCCGACACTGCGATTATGGATCCCTTCACTGCCGTACCAACACTGAGCCTGGTCTGTAATATTGCTCACCCCGGTCCTGGCATGCACAAAAAGCCATACAGTCGTGACCCTCGCTATATTGCACTGAAGGCCGAGGAATATCTCCGATCAAGCGGCATCGCTGACACCAGTTACTTTGGGCCCGAAGCAGAATTCTTCATTTTCGATAATGTACGGTTCAACTCAGCAAATAACATCCAGTACGCGGAGGTAGATTCAGACGAAGCCTACTGGAACAACTCACGCAATGGTAGCGCAAACCTGGGTCACCGTCTGCGCGTAAAAGAGGGTTACTTCCCTGTTGCCCCTAACGACACCCTACAAGATGTACGCAGCGAGATGGCTCTGATTCTCGAAGAATTAGGGGTACTGGTCGAGGCACAACACCACGAGGTAGGTGGAGCAGGACAGGCAGAGATTGATATCCGTTTCAATACACTCTTGAAGACTGCAGATAACCTGATGCTGTATAAGTACGTGACAAAGAATACGGCGCGCAAGCACGGTAAAACTGTCACTTTCATGCCCAAACCCATCTTTGGCGATAACGGCTCCGGTATGCACGTTCATCAAAGCCTGTGGAGCGGCGAAAAGCCACTTTTCTACGATAGCGAAGGCTATGCTGGCCTCTCGCAGCTGGCTCGTTACTACGTTGGTGGCCTGTTGACACATGCTCCGGCCCTACTGGGCATTGTTGCCTCTACCACGAACAGCTACAAGCGTCTTGTACCGGGTTTTGAGGCACCAGTTAACCTGGTTTTCTCTAAGGGCAACCGCAGTGCTGCTGTACGTATTCCCCTCACCGATTGTCCATCGGCAAAACGTATTGAGTTCCGGCCACCTGATCCGACTGCGAACCCTTATCTCGCCTTCTCCGCTCTATTGATGGCTGGACTCGACGGCGTCCGCCGTGAGATTGACCCGAGTGAGCACGGTTATGGGCCAGTCGACCGCGACCTGTATCACATGCCGGAGGAGGAGTTGCGCGAGATTCGCTCCGTCCCTGGCTCTCTAGACGATGCTTTGAACGCACTTGAGACCGACCATAGCTTCCTGCTCGAAGGCGGCGTGTTTACAACAGATGTACTGGAACATTTTGTCGAGCTAAAACGTGCACAGGCCGATGAGATACGCTTGCGCCCAACTCCTATCGAGTTCGCACTCTACTATGACGTCTAGTTCGTCAATTAACAGATAAATAGCCAGGAAATGCAAGTGTGCTTTCAGCTTTACTTGCATTTCCTGGCTATTTTATGCTTAAACCATTCTCCAATTTGGTCTACTACTTGGTAGAGTGAATCTCTGCATGAAACATCATAGATAAACTTTTCCTTAAGAAGTATTGTATTATTGCATATGATATTCACTTTGACAGCTTTTCAATATGCAATATAAGGCATATAATGTACATGACAAAATGCACGCTTATGTGCTATAGTAAATCATACAAAATGGTTTTCAGAGAACAACCGCAAAGAGGTGATATAGATGGAATTACTCATTGATAGTTATGGCCGTCGCATTAAAAGCATGCGCATCTCTATTACAGATAAATGCAATTTTCGTTGCACATACTGTATGCCCGCTGAGGGTTTACCCTGGTTAAAAAAGGCAGAGATACTCTCCTACGAGGAATTAGAGCGCATTGCCCGTGTTGCGGTCAGCATCGGTATAGAGCAAATTCGCCTGACAGGTGGTGAGCCACTTGTACGACGAGATGTTCCTGATTTCATACGCCAGTTACGAAAGATCGCAGGACTGCGCAGCCTGAGCCTGACCACCAATGGTATCCTACTGAAACAGCAAGCGGGCGCGTTGGCCCAGGCAGGGCTCAATCGCATTAACGTGAGCCTGGACTCCTTGATTCGTGAGAAATTCGCACAACTAACCCGGCGTGATCAGCTTAGCCGGGTGCTTGAAGGTCTGGAAGAACTCGAAAAATATCCCTCTATTCACCCCATAAAAGTCAACGCAGTGGCCATACGCGGCTATAGCGAAGAAGAAGTCCTCGACTTTGTACGCCTGGCGCGGCGCAAAGCGTATGTCATGCGTTGGATCGAATTTATGCCGCTTGACGCTGATCAGATCTGGCGCAAAGAAGATATCCTTACTGGCGCCGAATTAAAGGCCATTATCGAAGCCGAATACGGTCCACTCGTTCCCATTACCACTGGAGATCCTTCCGAAACTGCACGTCGTTATACCTTTAGTGATGGGATCGGTGAAGTCGGCTTTATCAATCCTGTCAGCGAACCCTTCTGTGCCACCTGTGACCGCATCCGCCTGACTGCTGACGGCCAATTACGCACCTGCCTCTTCGCGACTGAAGAGACCGATCTGCGTGCCGTCATCCGCTCCGATGCCTCTGACGACGTCCTGGCAGCCACCATCCGTCGCGCTGTATGGAACAAAGAACTAAAACATTACATTGGCGACAAGCGATTTAAACGCGCAAACCGCAGTATGTCAATGATCGGTGGCTAAAAGCACAAGTCAATAAAAGGTAATCGCATCTCACTTGCTGTTCTATTATAAGACAAGACGTGTATCAAATGTTCAAAATGCGATAGCTATATTTGTAGTGTAAAACGACTTTTAAGGACTGAGTTACCAAAAAGGAGAATGTTCGTTTTTATAGTCAAATAGAGAGTGTGTATTCTATAGTAGAATTATATGTCAATGTGAAGTCACTCTAGTAAAAGATCAGAAAGAGGAAAAAGTGGTACAAGATGAAGCGGATCTGCTCACAGTCCGTGAAGTTGCTCAAAAATTGCGGGTAGACGACACCACTGTACGACGCTGGATTAAAAACGGCGTCCTGGAGGCAATTACCCTACCTCATCGCGGAACACGCCAGGCGTACCGGATTCGTCGCTCCACATTAGATGCTTTACTTGAGCCTCCCCAATTGCCGGTGAAATCGTAGCCAAATGAACTCTAAGCTGCTAGACTAGTGGAAATAGAACACAGCCAGGAGCAAGGAGACATAGGTGCCTATGAACGAATTTCACCAGAAAGCAAAAACAGAAATACAGCCGGAAAAAGAATTCATTGCCGGTTCCTATAGATGGTTTACCTACTCCGCCAGTGTGACAGGCTTACGGCTCATTTGTTTAGAAGATCTCACCACGGGTACTATCGCCACCACTACGGTCGCAAACCCTACGAAACGTACAGCGGCACATAAGGCATGGGCAGGTGCTCGCCAATCACGTGCAGCAGGCATGCCCTGGGAGATTTTGTACGAAATGGGTGAAAAAGGGGTCGATCCAGACCAGAAACTTGAAGAAATGTTTCGTGGATATGGCCACGCATCAGTCGGTGACATGGCGAGACTGGCTGTGGATATGGGAAAGATCCCCATGCACTTGTGTTTGGCGTTGTTCAATGAGGGGTCTCTCAATTCCGGACAAGAAAAATCAACACGGTATCAGGCATCATTTGGGAAAGCACTCCTCCACCCAATGAGACACTATATTTCTGATCATTTACCGAAAGAGGATGTAGCACGCTTAGAAGAGGAATATCAATCATTCGGAGCCGTATCGCTTGAGTTGTTTGCAAAGCATAAAGCTGTGTTACTCCGCGCATTTGAGCAGTACTACCAGGCAGATACGACAAAGCCAGCTGAGAGGAGCGCTCTTCTGTCCCGTGTACTTGATTGTGTGCGTTACTTTTTACTCATTGGTCAGTGGAGTGGGATGTCCTTCGAGACTTCAGCTCGCGATTGGTCACGCATTATTGCAGAACTGCAGGCCTCCCCCCTTCTCTATTATCGGAGAGTTGCGCAGCAACTCGAAAAATTACTTGCACCCACGACAGAAGAGGAAGAGGTACTTGACTATAAAGCGGAAGCTCCTGGGCTTATTCGGCATACTGCACCTCAGCTTACTGCTAATAGAAACTTGCACGCGTTAAAGCAATTCATTGAGGATCAAACAGACTTGCTGCAACAAGTCTCGATTCACAGCGGCTTCCCGAAACGCGTGGATCAACGTGTGAGCATGATTGAACCAATGTATACAGAGGGTGATAGATTGGCGGCATCATACATCCTTCTGGAGAAAGACTGACGAAGAGTGCGATAGAGCAAATTGTGGCTCGTGGTTTTGGACTGCCTTTATATTTGACTGACATACCAGCATTTGCAGACTATAAAACAGTGTACGAGCGGGATTTAGTTTCGTATTATACGAAGTTACAGGAGTTTCTTGAGAAGGTATCTGCTACGTATCACGATACCATCGATTATGCGTTCGTGCTTAATCTTCTGCCGCTTGCTCACCGGGTAGATCTGTGGATGCATGGCGATCCGAAGCAAGCGGCCTATTTCACGATGCAGCGTTCCCGACCGGGTGGACACATCAACTACCGTGCCCTTGCTTATGAAGCCAATCAGCTCTTAGCGTTGTATGATCCGTATCTATCCGCTATGCGCTTGTCGAAGAAACCAGATCCTTCGAGTCGTGAGGAATTTTTCGATAGGAGTTAACACCGGTCAATTCCCAATGGTTCAAGCTATCCCGGCTTATAATTCGCGTCTATAGAGTCTCATACCTTTCATCACCGGTTCATCAACCGGCTGCATATCGCACTTTATCGCCAGGTTGACTGAAGCAGGGTCGTTAAGAGGGAGCAACGCCTCGAGATAAAGGGGTTGTCCCAACTGCTCAGCCTCAAATTCAAATTCCGTGGAGATCATACGCGCATAGTTCAATGCGCAAATCAATAGAGCACGCCCTGCATTCCTTTTCCGATGCTGCGGATGGACCGTTCCCTGGCAGAGAAAATGATAGGCATATACGTCCCTGCGCATGCTTAGAGCGGTAAAGCCTACGATTTCTCCTTCTATACCCTCAAGCGTTCCAGCCTGACCCCACTCGTTGGTCTCATCATCATCTGTAATGACAAATACAGTATATGCCTCACCCAGTTCTGGATACGTTGACCAGGCGGCGAAATCAATCAAATCTTCCAGTGCCAAGCCATCTGTTTCGGCCGCCAGTTGTTGCAAATCAATCAGGATAGGGATATCTGACTGACGGAAATTTCGTATACGCATGAAAGTATACTCAAGGCCTTTCGGTAAGATATACTGCTAGTATGTTTAGCAAGCAGTGGATAGTCCACTGCTCCATGCTAACATATTGCGACAAACTCTACCAGAACACACAAAGGAGTCTTGCTTTGCACGACCACACTGACCACACACATATCCGGGATATCCGCCAGGAAATGCCTGCCGCCACATCGCGGCTCTATTTTAATGCAGGAACCTTTGGTCCTCTCATGAGCAGCGCTTTACAAGCCATACAGGAGCGTCTGCAGGACGAGTATATCCATGGACGTTTAGGGATGGCTACATGGGATGCTATTCGCGCCATTCACAGCAACGCCCGTTCGAGAGTCGCGTACCTACTCAATGCAGATGAAAGCGAAATCGCGCTCACGGGAAATACCGGTGAGGGTATGAATATTATAAGCTACGGCATTAACTGGCAGCCTGGTGATGAAGTCATTACTACAAACCACGAGCATTATAACGCACTTGGACCACTTTATCAGATTCGCGACCGCTACGGCGTTACGATACGCTTTGCCGATCTCGGTGCGGTTGGTGAACGACCGGCGCTAAAAGCGATCGCGGACCTTGTCACAGCGCGCACGCGCTTAATTGTTCTTTCCCATGTCCTCTGGACCACGGGAGCGCTGGTGAACGTGAGCGAGGTCTGTTACATGGGCCGCGAACATGGTATCCCCGTATTAGTTGACGGGGCCCAATCTGCGGGAGCGATTCCTGTTGATGTGAAAGCGCTCGGAGCTGATTATTACGCTATCCCGATGCAGAAATGGCTCTGTGGGCCTGATGGCACCGGAGCTTTATACGTCCGTCGCGAAGCTCAAAATGCCATCAAGTCTACATATGTAGGTTATCCCTCTATGAAGCATGAAGAGGGCGTAGATTGGGCATTGAACGAGAGTGCGCAACGATTCGAAATGGGCGGTCGACACCCTGCGGCTATAGCGGGACAGGCTGCTGCACTCCAATGGTTGAAGGAATTTGTTGGCTATACCTGGCTGTTCGAGCGCATCGCTACACTGAGTACATACGCCTATGCAGCTCTCAAAACCATCCCAGGTCTCGTCATGCTCACCCCAAAGGAAGGAGATAGCGGCTTGCTTTCTTTTAGATTAGAGGGGCACGACGAGGATAAAGTTGTACAACAACTACACGATGAATACAACATCTATATCCGTAACATCCCTTCATTGAAATGCTTGCGCGTTTCAACGGGTTTTTACAACACTGAGGAAGAGATCGATACGCTAGTGAAAGCATTGCGTGAAATTTAGTTAATGGAGCATGTTACACCGGTTTGAAAAAAGCGGACTTCTTAGCGATCGCCCGCCACAGGAGCCTCCTCAAGCTTCAATGAGAGCAAGCGAGAAATACTATCTCCGCCCATTGAGACGCCGTAGATGACCTGTGCCGAAGTCATTGTTACGCGGTTGTGGGTTATCACAATAAACTGAGTACGCTGAGCCAGGCGTTTCAAGATATCACAGAAGCGCGCCACGTTTGACTCGTCAAGAGCGGCATCTACCTCGTCCAGCAAACAGAATGGAGGGGGATTGATCTCCAGGAGCGCAAACAGGAGCGCTGCCGAGACGAGGGCACGCTCGCCCCCAGAGAGGAGCGATAAATCCTGTACTTTCTTGCCCGGGGGTTGCACAATAACCTCGATACCAGCAGGCATACGTGAAGGAGCGACACCAGCGTCATCATCTTCGCCTGTCCTCACGGTGGTCAGTTCAAGACGCGCGTTGCCACCATTGAAGAGGGTAATGAAATGCTCGCGGAAACGGGTACTGACTGCTTGAAAGGTCGTCTCAAATTGTCGCGCCATCGTCACATCAAGCTGTCCTATAATAGAGCGCAGGTGGGATGCAGCCTGCGCCATATCTGCAATTTGCGACGAGAGAAACTCAAAACGCGTGTGCGTTTCTTCATATTGTTGAGGCGCAGCCGGATCACTGCCTCCCAGCGTCTTGAGGCGTCCTCGCAGGCCATCAACGCGGCGTCGCAATCTACGCAAATACGCCTCCTCCTCTTCTGATAGCGCCCGTGCATCGTCTGATACGAGTTGACCATTCTGTGGGGCTATCTCTCCTGGAGCAGTACTGGTATGGAGAGTATAACTGCTCAGTTCTTTGGGATCGGTCACTCCCATCTCTTCCCGCAACTGTTCCAATAAGGAGTCAACAGCATCCTGGGCCTTCTGACTCTCTAACAGGCAGCGGCGGTATCCCCCTTCCAAGCCAGTCAAGGCCTGACGCAGTTGCGCCGCCTGTTGATCCAGAGTTACCACCTGTTGCTCAATTCCACTCGCCTGCGCCTCCACCTGGTGCAGTTCATCAAGCAGCGCCTTTGCCTTTGAGGTGGCATCTGCAAGTTCACTGCGACGTGAGCTCATCGTTTCAACTAATGCTTGCTGTTGCTGTTCAGTCGCTATAATTCTTCCTATCTGTTGCTCAACCTGTAACTTGTGCTCCTGCGCCTGAACCTGGAGCGTGGTCAATTGCTGGCGTAGTGACCTGGCCTCTTGCCGTTTCACCGCCAGTGTAGTTCGTCCTCGTCCAAGTTCGTCCTGCTGGCGGCGAAAGTGAATAGCACGCTCCTCTATCTCATGTTGGAGTTCTTCAACCAGGCCTGCCATCTCTCTCTGTGATTTTTCGTGTACATGAACACGCTCCTGAGCTGCCTGTATCTCCTGTTCTAACCCGGCTACCTCGGCCGTCAGCTGTTGCTCTATAGAACCCGCCAACCGTAGCTCTGTCTGCACTCGCTCCTGTTCGCGCTGCGTGGACACCACCGCCTTGTTCAGCTCATTGATATGAGCCAGAATTTTCTGTAGCTCCTTATCCATACCAGCCTGCTCAATACGGCGCCCCTCCTGGGCGCGCTGCGCTTCACTGATCATACCATTGAGTTGATCGATCAGCTTCACATGCTCACTCAGTTGCACTGGCAACTCATGCAGTTCTCGCTCATAGGTCAACAACCCTTGCTGGCTTCCCTCCTTGCCACTTCCGGCCACCAGCCAGCCAGCGCTGTGCACCACCTCGCCAGTGCGCGTGACGGCCATCTCGAAAGGTAACTTGCCAGCATCAGAGACTTCGAGGGAAAGAACCCCTGCCACGAGTTCTCGGGCTGCCTCCATATCTGTTACCAGCACAACGCCTCGCAACATCCTGCGAAAGAGCGGCAGGTAG
>VBHS01000263.1 GCA_005881295.1 Chloroflexota bacterium | reverse complement strand
TACCTGTTGAAAGCAAATTAAAGATAATTTGCATCTTCAAGCACTTTGCATATGCGAAAAATGATGTTATACTAGGTAAAACATAAGCAAATTTCTTTTCGTTCTTTTATATCGTGTGTTGGGTCAGGTAGCACATATCCTGTATTTTTCGTTAGCTCGTTTCATCGATGTAGCGAAGGCGAACAAATCACAAGCTCAGAGAGATGGGATAAACCGGGGGAAGCGCAGTATTATTTTATTATCCCCTTCTCTCCTGCTACGCTCCACCTGTTCGAACATCCTTCTGGGGGATGGGTTTCAACAGGGAACAGTTATTATTGCTTGCAGCGATGACGCTGCGCTATTGCCAGCACTACATATATGCGAGGTTCTGTGTTAGAGCCTGTTATGTTTGTGTGCCCGGCAGAGTTTGTAGCTAACAAACCTGAAAGCAAACTATGATATATATCCATTTTTCATGGATTATATGTTTCACAGCCAGATAAACAGCAAAAGTATGAAGGAAGTTCAATCTCTACGCTGTCGAATATGGCTTTTGTGAAGTATCTATTAATCATAGTACTTGTGAAGTGTCGAGGTAGGAGAACATATGGTCAACATTTTAGTCGTCGAGGACGAGCAATCGATCACGAAGTTACTGAAAGAAACGCTACAGATCGAGGGATATCAAGTAACCATCGTCCTTAACGGCGAAGATGCTGTACAATTTGCGCTTCGAGAAATTCCGCATCTCATTATTCTGGATGTTATGTTGCCGCGTAGGTATGGACTATCAGATATGGATGGTTATGATGTGATATTGAAGTTGCGCAGCCATCCGAAAACTATGCATATTCCTATCATTGTTTTGAGTGCTTTTGGCGCACCTGCGGACATAATTCGTGCATACGAGAGAGATGTCGATGGCTTCATCACAAAACCTTTCGATTTGGAAGAATTACTTGCACGAGTGCGTAGGCATTTGCGCCGTGTTCAACAAAGCTGCCTCTCTCCCCTTACTGGTCTGCCTGGAGGTTTACAGGTTGTGCGAGCCATCAATTACAAGCTCGGTAATGTGGACCCGTGGAGTATTCTCTATCTCGACCTGGATAATTTCAAAGCCTATAATGACGTCTATGGCTTCCTGACAGGCAATGAAATGATACTTCTGGTGGGCCGTATCTGCCAGCGCGCCGTCTACGAGTACGGCAACTCCGATGACTTTGTCGGTCATATCGGAGGAGATGATTTCATCGTCGTAACTACTCCTGAACGCGCTGAAGCCCTTTGCGTGAATATTTCTGATAGTTACAAGAAAGAAAGCGCTTCACTTTATCACTCAGAAGACCTGATACGTGGCTCCATTAGCGGTGTAGACCGCAAAGGTCGTCCCTATCAATTCCCGCTGGTTTCGTTATCTATTGGCGTTGTCAATAATCAATTATGCAGGCCACACAGTATCCAGGAAGTCAGTTATCTCGCCGCCGAAGCGAAGCGTAATGCCAAACTATCTACCAGTAACATCAGCTACATTTCATCACCGCGCGACAAAGTTAGCTCCGAGTGCTCTTCTACCATTTCTTCATCCCTTACTAACCATGCGCTTCCTTTTTCCTTTAGCGGCCTCACTTTGGATGACCTGTTCTATTTTTCCGAAGAAGGTTCTATGGCCGAATACGAGCAACAGGTCCACTGACGACTCATGCTTCCCTTGTTGAGGAAGGTTTTGTTGCAGCCCGCCGAAAAGTGCTCACGCCTTGTCTCTTTTTGCGCCCTGTGGTACTCTGAGGTATCGGAAGAACGCACCAATCGGGGGGACTAACAAAGAGGTGAGTATTACGAGTCGGGAAGAAAAACAGGTACAAGAAGAGATCAAATCTGATGAGCAAATGCTCAGCGAACAGGAAATCTCAGCGGCACGTCTTGCTCTTCGCGAAAATGCGAAGCGTGTATTGCGAGAGAGTGGCCTTGCGCAAATGCTCCAGGAAATCAACAAGAATGAGCTGAGAAGAAGAGGACAGTTTGAGGAATATGACTCCATGGTGTTGCTCAAGTGGGGGACAGGCTATACCCGTCGTCATATTTGGGTAGAGATCAAGGGAAATACTATTCTCTTCAGGCTCTCCCCGCATCGCAAATGTACCAGCCCTGTTCCCTTATGCGACGGTGAATATCACACATTTACCAGTCAAATGTGGGTTGACAGCGACCTGCTGCGCTTAGAACTCTATAAATATTACAGGAAACCAGTTGCTGAAAGCTCAGATGATTAAACTCCCATCTGGCAATACACTGTAGCCTCATGGCTAAAGAGGGTCCAGTGTAATAACCTGCACGACGCCTACTTTATTGAGGAAACGGCTGATCGCCTGGTAATATTGATCAGCATAAAAATCTTCTCGATCTGCCTGCCTTGTCCAACTCAAGAGGTTGAGGAAAATAGAATCGTGTCCATATGGGGAGTCACCTCCACCAGAAGCACTTGTTGCCGGGAAAGCGTGAGATGCTATCGTATCTTCCTTCGAGCCACGAGCCAAAAATGCGAATGACAATATCGGTCGCACCACCTGTCTTCGTAAGCCCTCTATCCAACCTCGTTGGGCTCGATCAGCCTCGTCTGGACGAATTGTCCCTAAATGTATCGTTGCCAGGATTGGCTCAGCCGCGGGACGACTATAGCCCCAAAGATAATGCATCAACCATTGCTCAGGAGGATTTATCAATAGCTCGGTAGCCGACCCCAGGAGCAGTTGCTTTGGATTGTACCGATCCCGGGCTTTTTGCCAGCACTCCTCGTCTTCCCACGTCGTCAGCATGAAATAGTACGATTCATTTCCTCTGCTGCGATAAAAACTTGCACTGACTAATCCCAAAGCGTTACGTATCGTGTCAGAAATTAAATGTATCCGTGCCAATCCCTCCGCATCCCTATCCGGCATTATATGTGCCAGCGTCACAACCAGAAGCTCCATACCGCCATACTCCTCTCCTAAGTTACTATACACATAGTATCATCTTGCCATCTCGCCTTCGCCCCTTGAGCATACCTCTTCTATCGAGTATAATCTTAGCACGATAAAAATCTCACCCTTCGTATCAGATCTAACGATCAAACTTTTTCATCGACATCTGCCAGAGTCGTCTAACTCTTAGCAGCTCTCACTTCATCCAGTAACAATGAAAAGGAGTTACTCTACAATGCTTGACCCAGAGTCGAACCGCAATGCGGTGGAGTGGAAACAAGCCCGACTTGAAGATGCCGCCATCTGGGTCTCGGTGACCCGGCGTAGTGCAGACCAGATGCCCCTCGAAAGCGAAGAATCCCAGATAGCTCGCTATAAAGAAGAAGATGCAGAACAGCAGGCGCAGCGCTACTTGCTCTGGCGCGACGAAACACCTGTTGGACGGCTTCGCTTCTACGCCAACGGTGATACTGCCCTGTTGGATGGACTGGTGCTCCTGCCAGAAGCAGGCGGCAGCGTTGCTGCACAAGTTGTTTCAGAAGCGCTGGTACGTTCTGCAGCCCTGAATAAGCGCCATCTCAACGCAACCTATCCCGCCGCCTACATTGCCTCATTTGCCGCGGCGGGTTTTCAAGAACTACGCCGCCGCACTGGTATGATAGCATCTACCCAGATATCATTACCGCTCTCACCATTGCCTTCTTCTCTACGTGTTCGGCAATTGTCGCATGATGATATAGATCAGATAGGTACTCTACTGCAACGAGCCTATAGCGGAGGCCCTGACAACCTCCACCCCGACCTGGCAGGCTGGCGAGCCGAAGTGCGTGCCATCCTGGATGGCCGCTTTGGTCCGTTTATTCCTGAGTGCAGTTTTGTCGCGGAACATACCCTCGATCGCTTCCACCTGGCCGGTTCGATCATGGCCCATCTAGAACGCAATGTCCCTCGTATACACCACCTGGCTGTCGCTCCATCCTTCCGCCACGTCGGCCTTGGCCAGTACTTAGAGCTGAAAACCATGCAACGCCTGCAAGAACTGGGTCACTCCACCGTCATCCTCTATGTGACGTTAGGTATACCTGCCTTCAACCTGTATCACCGTCTGGGTTTTATCGAAGCTGGTCCAACCTATATCGAAGCCGAGCGGAAAATCAACGTTTAAAGGGTGATTAACTATTCGCAAAAGATCGCAAGGCAAAGGTAATTTGTTGCTCCAATGTCAGTCCTTGATCCTGGGGAATCTTCCCTAATGCCGCTTGCGCTTCTGCCGCTGTATAACCTAGCCCCATCAATGCTTCCAAAACCTCCGACTGTGTTTTGCCGGAGGTATAGCCACCTGGACCTCCACCTAGCCCTGCCAACGTCGGAAGTTTCCCTTTCAGTTCGAGTACCAGCCTGGCTGCAAGACGTTTCCCAACTCCCGGAGCTAATGCCAATTTTTGCTGATCCTCGTCGGCTATTGCCTTGAACAGCGTGCGTGCGTCCATAACTGAGAGCAATGCTAGAGCAACTTTAGGCCCGACACCACTTATGGAGATAAGCTGCTCAAATGCGTTCCGCTCTTCTTCAGCAAGAAAACCATACAGCGACATTCCATCTTCACGCACATGAAAGTGAGTATGAAGTGTAACCTCCATACCTGTTTCATTTAACCGCTGCAGCGTTGAAGATGGCGCAAAGACGCGTATGCTAAAACCACCAACACGAATTATCGCCTGGTCTGCTCGACATGCTTCCAGGATGCCATGAATGCTCTCAATCATCTTCCCTTGTGCCTTAACCTCTTCTGTACATTGCTAAACGCCTATTTGCCGGAATGGGTAACTTATCCATAATTTGGGTGGTCAGGATTGTCATGAAAGTAATGGGGCTGAGTGAGTTACCTGCCAATCTATACAGCGCCGTCTCACCTGAGTTTGAGATAACTGTTCGTGAGTATGCTAGCGGTGTGCAGGTGACAGATAGCCACGGCAGCTGCGTCAGCAGCATCATCTGGTCGGGGAATAGCCGGAAGCTTCAGCAGAATACGTACCATCTCTCCCACTTGCTCTTTCCCTGCACTTCCATAGCCAGTTACAGCCTGCTTGATCTGCTTGGGTGTGTATTCGGATATCGGAAGTCCCCCATTTGCTAGCGCCAGCATCGCAACCCCGCGCGCCTGCCCCACAGTCATGGCAGTACGGGCATTTTTTGCGAAGAAAAGCTCCTCTATCGCGGCTTCCTGGGGGTGATAGATGCCAATGATCTCGACCAGGCCTTGATAAATTTGTTGAAATCTTTCGGCTAATGGCATGCGCGCAGGTGTTGTAATCACATCACATGCTATCATACTCAGATCATCACCTCTGGCAGATACGACTGCATAACCCACGATAGCCGTTCCTGGATCTACACCCAGTGCGATACGCGGCGTAGTAGGTGGTGATACATCACCCATTACTCGATCCTTTCGCCATTGCCCGGTGAAATAAGCACGAATAGCTTCCCGTATTAACCCTCGTAGGAGGCGGCAAACTCTTCTGGGAAGTCCGCGTTGGTATACACATTCTGCACGTCATCCAGGTCTTCAAGCTTTTCCACTAAGCGCATGACTTGGTGCGCGACCTTCTCATCAGCCAATTCCAGCCTGGTCTTTGGCAGCATAGTACTTTCCGCCTTCACCACTTTGTACTTTTTCGCCTCGAGTGCCTGGCGGATCTTTTCAAGATCGGATGGATCAGTGTAAATCGTCATCACCTCGTCACCAGCCCCTACAGGGTCGACATCATCCGCCCCAAGATCAATGGCCTCCAGGGTCAGTTCATCGGGATCATGCCCTTGTAATTCTACCTCGAGAATTCCCTTTGCTTCAAATAACCAGTCAACACAGCCATTTTCACCCAGATTTCCACCGTTGCGGTTGAATGCGTTACGTACCTCCGCAACCGTGCGATTGCGATTCTCTGTTAAGGTAGAAACCAGCATTGCTGTTCCTGCTGGTCCATACCCTTCGTATGTGATCTCCGAGAGTGCAGCCCCTTCTGACCCACCAAGAGCGCGCTTAATGGTACGCTCAATATTGTCCATCGGCATGTTGGCGTCCCGCGCACGCTGAATAGCTATGCGCAGGCGAAAATTTGCATTGGGGTCACCGCTTCCACCCTCTCGTACCGCTACAACAATTTCTCGTCCCAGGCGAGTAAAAAGTTGCCCTCTTCGAGCATCGTTGACTCCTTTGGAGCGTCGAATCTGCGCCCATTTTGAATGTCCTGACATATCAATGCCCCCTATTCTATTTTAGAAGTCGCAGTTATAAAAGCTCCTCTATCCCGTTCCTGACTGTTTTTTGCTACTGTACCCATTCAGCTTATGCTATACTACGACTACAAACATTTCAAGTGGCCTGTGTAGGACCCACCGAATTATTTCTTACCACCGCGGGTGGCAACTACAACTAAAAAAATCTGCAAACCTTGCAGAATACAACACAAACCAACAAAAAGTCGTAATACATAATGAAGAAGCAAATCGCTCAATCGACGCCAAACAGTCAGAAAAAAACAGGTGCACGCCAGGGCCTGGGACGAACAGGTGAGCGTCTCGCCGCCGAGGAGCTCTCACACCAGGGGTACCGTATCCTGGAACAGAACTTCCGTTGTTCCTACGGAGAAATAGACCTGGTAGCAGAGGATGAGCACGACTTGATCTTTGTGGAGGTAAAAACACGCAGGGGTAATGCGTTTGGCCTTCCAGAAGAAGCAGTCACACTTCGAAAACAACAGAAAATCGTGCAGGTAGCTTCCTACTACCTTGATCTGCATGCATGCTCGGACCGGTCATGGAGGATAGATGTTGTTGCTGTACAATTAAGCAGAGGCGGCAAGCCGGAAGAAATACGCGTCTACCAGCACGCTATCGCTGAATAAACTAGCATCTTAAGCCGCGGAAAAGAGGTACCATTGGACCCGAGCCTTCATCGCATCCTCTCCTGCTTCCTTCCCGGTAGGTGGTTCAGCGATCTTCTCTTTTTGGTGAGCAGAGAACATCACTTTACATAACAATACGAAATGCCAACATAAATAGAAAAGGGAGGCAGAGAAATGGCCGACTTTGTAGAATCAGCGAAGAATTTTGTCAGCTCAGCGGTCAGCCGCACAAGTTGGGAAGCCCAGAAACAATTGCGTGTTCGGGGTAAACAAAACGAAATCGATAAATTAATGGATCAGCGTCGCCAGCTACTCGATGAGCTTGGACAGATCGCGATGACGCAGTTCCAGCAAGGAACCCTCTCCGATCCACAGCTCTCTCGGGTATGCGCGGGCATCATGGAGCTTGATCATGATGTGAAGAACAGGGAGATGCAGCTACAGGATATTAAAAAGGACACCTACACACCAGAGCAGCCTGTCGCAGATTATAATCCCCCACCTTTCACACCGCCATCATCGTCACCGGGTCCAAAGCAATCAGCCGGCCCAACTATTCCAGGTAATCAGGATCAGGTGATCTGTCCCACTTGTGGGAATCCCGTTCGCGCCAACTCGCTCTATTGTCGTAGCTGTGGTGCCAGGCTGCGTTAACCACATAGACAGAACATGGTATAATGAGAATTGTCACACCCTTTCTAGCGGGTAAAAGTTTGTTTGCTCTCCTGAAAGGAAGTTGATAAAGAACATACGTATCTAACGAAAAACGCGTATAAAGGTGGCATAGTGACCAGGTCTCAGCAAGAAGCGACGAGTACACTCGACATCATAAGTCATAGTTCTGCTCAGACGCAGCGTCTGGGAATGCGGTTAGGCGAATTATTGCACG
>VBHS01000262.1 GCA_005881295.1 Chloroflexota bacterium | reverse complement strand
TGGGTGTATATATTGTGGATACATCTGCATGTTGGCTGGCGCTTCTGGCGCTGGCGAGTATACCTCTGGCTCCAGCAACTGCATATAACTGAAAGTACACAAAATAGTATGAAACAAACCCTGCTTTTTATTCGGCATGGGCAAACGACATGGAATATAGATCATCTACTACCCGGCCAGTTGCCGGGAATTGCATTGAACGATGCGGGGAGAGAGCAGGCAGCCCGCCTGGCGGACGCCTTAGCTCTTATACCTATCAGTACCGTCATTAGCAGTCCATTGGAACGTGCACGAGAAACCGCGGAGATAATCGCCGCTGGCAGAGGGTTGACCCTTCAGCTTGAACCAGATTTAATGGACACCAACGTTGGCCGCTGGTCGGGTCAAAAGTTTGATGAACTGGCTAAAACTGATCCTGACTGGAAAGCTTATGTCAAAGATCCAACGATAGCACCTGAAGGTATCGAGACATTTCCCCAGGTCCAGCAACGAGCGCTGGCGGCAGTTGACCGCTGGCGTACCATGGATTCCATCGGAGCCTATCCTGCCTTTGTCGCACATGCCGACGTTGTTAAATTGCTGATAGCGCATTACACTGGACTGGATGCTGGCAAGGCCAGTAGCCTCTTTATCGATAACGCCTCAGTCAGTATTGTTGAAATTGAAAGTGAACATATCCAACATACGCAAGTGATTGCCATTGGCTGGAGTCCACGTCCAGGGTGGTTAAAGCCAGCCATACTCGAGGGTCAGAAAGATAAAGAAGACAGCCCCGTAAAGGAAGATAGTCCCGTAGTGGAAAACAGCGAACAGAAAACGTAGACGATAGCTATTCTCCAGAATGTATGTCGAAGGGAGTTCTAATATGTTTGATCCACGAGACCCCATGGAGCGCTTTTACTGGCACTATGATTCAAGGCGGCAACTCTCCATGGCACAAATCATAGCCATGGGCAGCGTGGACGTCGAAACTGTCGCACTCATCTGGCTGCTGCTCGAGCCGATCTACATGTGGGGTCGCGTTGCACGCCGCTATCTGACACTGCCAGTACAGGGATATCACATCGCCACTAGCATTCATGCTGATACTATCGTTGATGTCATCTCTATGTACCACCACGACCTGCACCTCAGAGCAGAGGATGTGCGCCGTCTCGGACTGGTTATCAATATCGGCCTGGTGGGCCGTGTATATCCCTTACGCCGCCGCTGGTTCACCACGCATTTTTTACAGCCGGATGCCGATCCACAGCATCCTGACGATATCGTGCCCATCCCACTTTCCCTCTGGAATGAATTTGACGATACGTTTGAGCACGCAGATCAAGCCATTCTAGACGACCTGGCACAATGGACCGGTATACCGCCTGCTGAATTCGCCTCCAAGCTCAGGCGACGCATTGAATCTCTGAGAAAGGCATCAAAGGGACATGGGGTCGATAACGGCCAGATGTACGACGCCATCGACGAAGTACGGCAATGTGAAAAGAAAAGCCTGCCCTGAAATAGATCAACCAACCTGAGTGTTTCAACTGTTAGTAAGACAAAGAAAGGAGTTTTCAAATGCTCATACGTAAGCTAATAGCAAGCGAAGGGCGTTGGCCACGCATCTGCAATGAATCTTTCAAACACTAGAAGAAGAGGAGCATACTCGCTATGAATCTATCTGTAGCTATGCTCAGTGTCCACACGTCCCCGCTTGACAGCCCCGGACGGACCAAAAATGCCGGCGGCATGAATGTGTACATGCGCCAACTGGCAACTGAGCTAGGCCATCACCAGACAAACGTTGATATCTTTACCCGTTGGACAAACGAAAATACCCTCCGCATCGTTCAGCTAAGCCAGAATGTGCGAGTCATCCACATCAAGGCCGGGCCACTTTCCCCGCTGCACAAGAACGATCTGTACCAGCACCTGCCAGAACTTATCCACAATATTGAAGCATTCAGGCGCTACGAAGCTAGAGAGTATGACGTGCTACACAGCCATTACTGGCTCTCTGGAGTAGCTGCTTCTCACCTTGCGCGACGCTGGGATATTCCTCATGTAACGATGTTCCACACGCTCGCTCGCCTGAAGCAACTGGCCAACCCGTTCGAGCAAGAATCCTTTTTGCGCCTGGAGATGGAGCAGCAGTTGATTAAACACGCTGACCGCATCATTACCGCTACTGCTGATGAACGCGCACAGCTGATTCGCTATTGCGGGGCTACGACAAACCAGGTACAGGTTATCCCGTGTGGAGTAGATCTTAAGCTTTTTGTTACACACGACAAGCAAGAAGCACGAAAAATACTTGGTCTCCCTCTCCATCAACCGGTACTCCTCTTTGTAGGCAGGCTCGACCCATTCAAGGGACCCGATCTCTACCTGCGGACAGCAGCGATGATGGAGGAGAAGGCGCAGGTCGTAATTGTGGGAGGGAAGCTCGATGACGATAGAGATGTCGAAGACCTTCAAAAGCTCGCGCGAGATCTTGGCATTAGCCACCGGGTGCATTTTTGGGGAGCACGTCCGCAAGAAGAACTGCCAATGATTTATAGCGCCGCGGACGCGACTGTCATACCATCCTATCATGAAAGCTTTGGTCTGGTGGCAGTTGAATCGCTAGCCTGCGGTACACCGGTGGTGGCGACGCGCGCAGGGGGATTAACGACCATTGTCAAGAACGCAAAAACAGGATACCTGGTGCCGCGTTGCCCGGGCTTTTTCGCTGAGCGATTGGATACGCTTTTACGCGAAAGGGATTTACTTGAGCAGATGCACCTTGCAGCTCGGCCGTCAGTTCAGCACTTTAGCTGGAAGAGTGTCGCCGACCAGGTGAGCAACGTTTACCAGGAAATGATCTGTGAGTCGGCACAACTGGTCGCACAATAGAAGCTTTTGGATACAGAACAGAAACGAGCAGCGTGCCGCGCGGCACGCTGCTCGTTTCTGTTCTGTATTCCCCCCTACTGGTTCAACTCTAGCTGCAAAATGTCATTAAAGTTGGGAGACCCCCAGCCGGTGGTATAATCCCACCCCTTTGTCGCAGAATAGAAGAGATTGTCGCCAATGGTGATATCGTTATAGGGATGGAAATTACCGGGATGGTTCGCCAGTGAATAGAACTCCGGCCCACCCCCCAGGGCCGGCTTACCCTTTTGTTGTAATGCCTGGTCGACGAGCAGTGCTCCAGCAGCCCAGATTGGGGCAGCGGCGCTGGTTCCTCCCGAGGCAACCCAGGCGCCTTTATAGTATATGGCGATATTGGGATAGGCGGCGGCTGCCACATCGGGCACCTGGCGCAGGCCATTGGGGGCTTCGATCGTATTTACAAAATCCAGGGGTCTGATGAAGACATGGGTCAATGCACCATCATAGCTCGTGGTCGTTCCCGTACCAACCTGCCAGGCCGGACGCTTAAAATCAGTATTTTCGCTCACACCTCCACCGCTACCCCAGTTGTTGCTGCAAAGGGGCAGGTTATCACCGGCACTCCACACTGTCTCACTGGTCCGCACATTGCTATCATTTACCTGCAAATGGGTTCCTCCGACCGCGGTGGCATAAACCGCGCTAGCAGGAAACGCTACCGCGGCAATATGTGGAAGGCGCTGCGTGAAAGCCCCGCAATCGCCACTACTGATAAAGACCGAGATGCCTTCGGCAGCGAGGGTACGTTCCGGCAGCAAGGTGACCATCAACATCGATATTCTGCACATGTGGAGGAGCAATGCCAACACAGGCGGCATAGTTTGCCAGGTCCTGGGGATTGTAGCTATCGCCGAATTCAGCTACACCAATTGTCATGCCCTCTCCCTGGTATCCTTGCTGATAGAGCTGTGCGACCTGATATGCAGCTGCCAGTTTATTGCGCGTCAAGGTTTGTTTCGTTCCATACTTGCTGCAATCGCTTGATAGCGCGGTAGCGGTACGCAGTGCAAAGCCAAACGGCGGTTGGAATTGCGGGAAAGCGAAATTATCCAGGCCAATGACTGAAGAGACCAGCGAGGAGACAGGTCCCGAGAGTTTCGGTTCACCCTGCTGCAAAAAGAACTGATAATTGTCGATGGTATACGAATTGAGTTTGATATGCAAAGTACGCTCGATGGTCGCGACGCTTGCATGAACTTTGATAGCCGTGCGCAGCGCATCGGTTGAGTCAATAGTATAGCCATTCTGTGTTAGCCAGTTCATTACCTGTTGCCGTTGCACATCCGAAAGTGCATAGCGCTGCACGATCTGGTCAGGAGTGAGGTATTGATGGAATGTGGAGGAGCCAGGTGTATAGATCTGGGCAACATCTTGCTCCATAGCTGCATCATTGTAGACTAGATTGAAGGTCAGCGGTTTGACTTCATCCTGCGGTAAGGGTGTACCTGAGGGAAGTTTCCCCGTACCGGAGGGCTGACTTGCCACTGTACGCGTAGATTGCTTTGGCGTTGAAGTGGGTGTCAAGCCAGTGGCGTTCGTATTCGTAGTAGATTGTGCTCCTGGCAGCGAACACGAGCTGACCAGCAGGACGATGATAGCGAGGCCGAGTGCCAACTGAAGAGGAAACCAAAGAGTAATGGTATGTTTGTGATTCACACGCTCCTCCAGTAAGATTGATTGGCAAGAACTTCAGCAAGAGAAACTCTTCCATGTCCGGGCATCAGTAGTATAACAGGATTAATTACCCGAAGTATAGAGGTTACGCGTGCAAATTGCGGTGAGCAGGGTAATATTGCGATAGTGAGCTATGTCACATAAAAAAGTGACACTATTTGCCAGTATCTATCGTGCCAACAACAGTATTTCGTCGTTCCTGAAGTGCAAAAAAGGTCAGCTTTCAGGGAGATTCACGTTTATGAACAACGAACCAAGAGAAAACAGAAATGCGCCACCGTCGAATCCTGGGCAAGTGCGTAAGGCTGTACCGCTTGCTATCGCCAGGAATCCTCAGGAGTACGTGCCTTTGATGATTGTCGCAGGAACGGTCTCTGTAAAAATGGGGCCTCGCTTGCGCTTACTGTGGGAGCAGATGCCCGATCCAAAATGGGTGCTCAGCATGGGTCAATGCGCCAACTCCGGGGGTGAATTCTACGATAGCTACTATACAGTGCAGGGTGTCGATACCATCGTACCGGTGGATGTATACGTCCCTGGTTGTCCCCCACGACCTGAGCAACTGATCGAGGGTCTCCTCAAACTGCGTGAGAAAATATTAAAACAGGGCTTGAAAATACAGGGCGAAACAGATTAGATCGCGCAATGCCTGCTCAAGGCAGCATTTTAGCGAGGGTAAGTGCAAAAGGATATGTCAGCCACAGGGGCATCCTCCGCCCCGTTTCGGTGAGATGAGATAATTTTGTTACTTTTTGGGATGGACAATCCCCTTTTCGTATGGTATAATCATTCCAATCACAAAGAGATTTCCAAGTTTGCACGTTACGTTCAGCCTATATTTCCTGCGATTGGTCATATAGGTATTACATCTAGCCTTCACTTACTGGCTGGGTGGGGATGATTTATATAAACATGGATTCAGTCTCATTGGCATCAAAGGTTACATTGCTGCGGGAAGCAGCGGTGGCTCGCGGTGACACACAACACATACACTAGGGGGATTTTGCCCTGGTGTTTTTTTTTCGCACCATTTTTATTATAAGCGCACTGGATGTCGGGATCATCGATTTGTCTTCTTCAATTGTCGATGGCCATTGAGTCTAGCCAGGTTTTGAAACAGGCATAAGCCAGTTCACAATCTTAAGAGAGGAGGTAAGGACGCTTTCTTTTGAACAGAGTATCCAGTTGTACTGGATATTGGATGGTTGAAAAACAAACCAGGTGCGCGACTTTGGAAAGATACGCCTCTACAAGTGTATAGAGAGTGCAAATGAACGAAGATGTGGACACGGAGTGGTTGCCAATTAAAAAGGAGAGTACCGATCATGAACTCAAGTATGATCAGTAAGATCGCAAAAGCCAAGCGTTATGCGGAAGAACCAGAGCGAATACAATTTACTCGCTTTGAAGCAACGTTCCGGGGCGAAAATGACATTCACACTACCATTTTTGACAATGGTGAGTGGACCTGTACCTGCCGTTTCTTTAATGACTGGGGCGACTGCAGCCACACTATGGCTATGCAGCGAGTATTGGGCGTCACTATTCCCGCAGCCCATCGACATGGGATTCCCGCCGGGATAGGTACCAGCCCGCTCGTACACTAAGCTGATCTTCGCATTTATGGCGTTGAGGGCTATCCGGCCTCTACACAAGCCACCCGAAACAATAAAAAGAAGCACTGGGATCTGAGATAAAACAGAGCAGTGCTTCTTCCTTATTTATGATTAAAAACCAATTCCAGGTACGAAACGCAGGATGATAATCGCGGCAAACATAATCGCGGCCAATATCGCTATAAAAATCAGATCCTGGCGCACGTAAGCATAGTGCTCCGCGGTGACCAGGGTTGCCGCGGCCCGCTGCTGAGCTTTTTGCGCCACGTGACGACGGCTGGCCAGACGCGCTGAAGCGCTCCCTTTGGGAGCATTGCTCGTTGGGATAGGAGCATTGCCAGTAGCCGTAGGACTCACATTACTCTCTGCCTGTTTGTTTTCACTCTGCCTGGTTTCGCTTCGCCTGGTCCCGCTCTTTTTGGTTTCGCTCTGCTTCGTCTCCGGTGGTGTCGCGACAGCCGTTACGCTGGCAGAAGCCAAATCAGCAGATGTACTTGATTCAGGTTCCTGCTCAGCTGATGAGACCTGCCGCACCAATTCAATATTTTTCTGTACCTTTGGCCTATTGCGCTGTGCACCACCTCGCGCAGCCGGGGTCTTCTTTGGCATCCTCTATTACTCCTAGCCCGAAAGATTCTTGAGAATTACTGGTATATTGAAGCCATTATACACGAAGGAACGGATTCAGTCGAGAGGGTCAGACCGATAATTGAAATTCGCACACTATTCATACTCTCGGCAAGTATGCTATAATAGGCTTGTTTGCAGAGCGTGGAACAGGATAAGACGAAAGACTAGCCCACACCAAAGGCTAGTCCTTTTTTCTACCTGGCAAGATAGATCATCAGGAGCAGGAAAATTATGTCCAGAATAGTCGTCGCAATGAGCGGCGGCGTAGATAGCTCGGTAGCCGCCGCCCTCTTGAAAGAGCAGGGTCACGAGGTCATTGGTATCATGCTGCGCCTTTGGTCAGAACCGGGCGTGATAGAAGATGACGGTATCGAGCGCATAGTCCAAAATAAATGCTGCTCCCTGGAATCAGTTGATGATGCAAGACGTGTCGCACGTATGCTCGATATACCTTTTTACCTGGTCAATGTCGAACAAGAGTTTAAGAATACGGTCGTGGACATGTTCTACGAAGAGTACGTGGCTGGTCGCACACCCAACCCTTGCCTGACATGTAACCGCCATATTCGCTTCACAGTGATGCTCAACCGGGCGCTCGCACTCGATGCCGATTACCTGGCGACGGGACATTATGTGCGAGTGGATGACCATCCTGTTACGGGCAAGCGGAGGCTGCGACGTGGAATTGACGCTGAGAAGGATCAATCGTATGTCCTTCATGTCCTCAACCAGCAGCAACTGGCTCATGCCTGTTTCCCGCTGGGTTCTTATACCAAGACACAGGTACGTGCGCTGGCCGCTGAGCGAGGGATGATGGTGGCAACGAAGGCAGAGAGCCAGGAGATATGCTTTGTCGCACAGAACGATTATCGCGGTTTTATAGATCGCTATGCAGCCAATACTGTCGCGGAGCGAGAGGCCGTTGGCGCGGGCGTAATAGGCATAACTAAAAGCGCGAAGCCTTTGATTTCACTGCCAAAGCCAGGACCAATCTTCGATATGCATGGGAAGGTATTGGGGCGCCATCGCGGACTCGCCTTTTACACAATCGGCCAGCGCAAGGGACTGGGCCTCACTTCCCAGGAACCGTTGCATGTGCTCAAGATCGATGCCGCTCAAAATGCGCTCATCGTAGGGCCCGCGGCCGCGCTGGAGAGATCGAGTTTTACTGTCGGCAAGATGCACTACGTGAGCGGCGTGTCACCTACCAGGCCATTTGAAGCAAACGTGCGTATCCGTTACAAGGCACCCGAAGCGCAGGCACTGCTCACCCCCCTGGAGGGAAATCGTGTAAACGTGACACTTTCTCGCCCACAGCGTTCGATTACACCTGGACAAGCAGCCGTCTTTTATGGCGGCGAGGACGGTGATGAGGTGTTGTGTGGAGGAATTATTGAAGAATGACCGACCAAGCACATATTCGAAACTTCTGTATTATAGCCCACATTGATCACGGCAAGTCGACTCTGGCTGATCGTTTGCTTGAATTCACAGGAACAGTCTCCAAGCGAGAATTGATGGAGCAGACGCTTGATCAGATGGATTTAGAGCGTGAAAAGGGCATCACCATTAAAGCGCAGGCAGTGCGCATGCGCTACACGGCTCTTGATGGCGAAGAGTATGAATTGAATCTGATCGATACACCGGGTCATGTTGATTTCACGTATGAAGTGTCGCGCAGTCTCGCAGCCTGTGAAGGTACATTACTGGTCATCGATTCCACACAGGGCATCGAGGCCCAGACACTGGCAAACCTGTACCTGGCACTCGAAGCCGATTTGAGCATTATTCCGGTCATCAATAAGATCGACCTGCCCAGCGCCGAACCTGAACGAGTCAAGCAAGAAGTCGAGGAGGTGATTGGCATACCTGGGGACGAGTGCATTCTCGCCTCAGCCAAAGAAGGGATCGGGACGCAAGAGATTCTCGAAGCCGTTGTCAAGCAGATACCGCCTCCTAAAGGTAACCCCGATGCGCCGCTGCGCGCGCTGGTTTTTGACTCGCATTATGATTCGTACAAAGGCGTCATTGCCTATGTGCGAGTCTTCGATGGGCAGCTACACGAAGGTGAACGCGTGGCAATGATGGCCGCTGGCAGCACAACCGATATTTTAGAAGCAGGGTACTTCCAACCTCGTATGATCTCCTCTGGCCAATTGACCGCGGGAGAGGTCGGATATATCGCGACGGGTTTCAAGAATGTGAAAGATTGCCGCGTAGGCGACACAGTGACAACGCCCGGAGCGCTCGGCCACGTCGAGCCGCTGCCTGGTTACAAACCGGCCAAGCCGATGGTCTTCGCCGGCATCTACCCAGTTGAGGGGAGCGATTATCCGCTTTTACGCGATGCGCTGGATCGTCTCAAGTTAAACGATGCCTCGCTTTTCTATGAGCCCGAGACCTCAAACGCGTTAGGATTTGGCTTTCGCTGCGGCTTTTTAGGCCTGCTGCACATGGAAATTATCCAGGAGAGACTTGAGCGAGAGTATGGACTGGATATACTCGCTACCGCGCCAAGCGTAGAGTACCATGTCACTCCGACCAACGGCCCGATGGTCACAGTGGACAACCCGTCGGATTTTCCTGCCTCTGGAGACATAGAGAAGATTGAAGAACCGTGGATGGATATTTCCATTTTCACACCCGCGCGCTATATTGGCACGATTATGGATCTGGTAACAACTCGACGCGGTACCTTCAAGGAGATGAAGTATATCGAGGCGGAGCGAGTCTTATTGACCTATAAAATGCCGCTGCAAGAGCTGATTGTTGATTTTTACGATCAGCTGAAGTCGCGCACTCAGGGATACGCCTCGCTTGATTACAGCTTCAGCGATTACCTGGCAGCTGACCTGGTGAAACTGGATATCCTCGTCAATGGTTACCCCGTGGATGCCCTATCGCTGATTCTTCACCGCGACAAGGCCTATGTTCAAGGGCGAATGCTGGTTGAAAAGTTGCGCAGCCTCATCCCCCGTCAATTATTCGAAGTGCCTATCCAGGCCGCCATTGGCTCACGCATTATCGCCCGCGAATCGGTGAAAGCGATGCGCAAAGACGTACTCTCCAAATGTTACGGTGGAGATATTTCGCGCAAGCGCAAACTGCTGGAGAAGCAAAAAGAGGGAAAGAAGCGTATGAAGATGGTAGGTAACGTCGAGATTCCTCAAGAGGCATTTATGGCAATATTATCACTTGGTGAATAACAAAAAGGTCCTGTAATACCAGCAAGGACTAGATACCCTTGATATCTAGTCCTTGTGTGTTTCTTTTCTGCACAACTCCCGTGTCACGTCAACCGAGATTTATTGCAAACATGGGCAAGATAGTTATTTATATGCCCTTAGCAACACCCCTCTGCGTACCTCTGCCAACCTGCGACGTAAGCCGTCGTTAAGACCGACCACTCTATGTAATCATGAGTTAGACTCGGTAAGTTCAGGTAATGATCAGACGCTCAGAGGCCCGGAAGCCCGCCTGCACGGGCCCTACTTGTCAATTTGAAATACCATCCCTAGAAGGCGGACTGGTTTCTTCATTGGTTTCATAGTATCTCCTTTCGGATCTTACCAATGCAGGGCAGTCGCCCTGTGCCAGGGTTTCTTCGCTTCCCTGGATGTCCCTTTCGGAACACTTACAAGTATACCATAGTGTATCAAGAATGTCAAGTTGACATCGCCGCGAAAAGAGAATTTGTTGTTTACTCCCTTTCCTGTGCAGCCTCTTCCCGGGCGGCCTCCTTTATCAACTGATTGAAACTGGAAACGACTTCGTGTGGATTCACTTGCTGCTTGAGAGCTTCAACTTCCGGGTCGTGTCGATCCTCGATCTGAGGTAGATCGCGGCGCAATTCTTCAACCAGCTCAATCAGCTTGGTCACTTTTTGCTCAACCAATACATTGACTTGTAAATCTAAGTGCCTGCGCAACTCAGTTGCTCTGTTCTGCCTCCACTGAGTAATCAGGACAACGGTAGTCATCAATAATGCACTTATGCTGATGATTAACTCCAGCCAGGTAAATGGAGGAGGATCTACGGGGCGTATGCCCGAAAGCATAAGCGAAATATTGAGGAGTATCCAACAGGCAACAAAAAGCAGAATGATATAGAGAAAACTGGGGCGACCAAGAAAAGCCGTGATCGTTTCTATGGACCGTTGATGACGATCAACCTTACTTTCCATGTGAACATGAAGGTTCGCAATTTCCTCAATGCTTCGTCCAATCGGGTCAGCTTGTTCGATTGCGTCTTCATCTAAACCAGATTGAGATTCCAGTTTCTCCCGTTCAGCCTGCTCAAGTTCATGTTCAGCCTGCTCAAGTTTATTCATACAAAGCCCATCTAAAATCTAGTGGTTAATCAACTCTTCCTTACATACTGTTGAACACGCGTTTTGCTGACAAAAGGCTTCAAGGGATGACCAGGTGAGTTACAAACAAAAAAAGCACCGTGATTGCTCACGGTGCCTTAGGCCGACCTACTTTTGTACTGCAAGCTTAGTACTTGTCGCGGTCACTCACACTACCTTTCTGGGGTAGATCTGTTGTCATATTGGCCGCTAATAATATCCTGGTCCAGGACAGGACGGTCAGCCCCTGTCGTATCATCTACAGTAGCCATACGATCTGTTCCAGTCGTGTTGTCCGCAGTAGACGAACGATCACCCATCGT
>VBHS01000261.1 GCA_005881295.1 Chloroflexota bacterium | reverse complement strand
ATCAGGTTAGTTAATAGAGCAGGAATGTCGTGATACAGAGCAGCAAGATAGATCGGGTACTGGCGCAACACATAGCCAGATTGAGAGTCAGCTTACAAAATGCTTCAGGTGATATTGAAGGGCCGGAAGAAGGTAGTGATGCCTGGTTGTTACTTGAAGCTCTCATCGACGATGATGACCCCACGCTTTTCGCTCGTTTTGAGCAATCTGGTCACTGGCTTGCGAAGCAGGGCGGTAAGTTAGATGTGCGGCTACAAGCGTTGCAGCGCTATGTCGATGCACTGGCGTTCGAGTTAAACGACCTCTTCAAACAAGTTCCTGTAGCTTCAGAGGAAGAGAGGCCGAGACTACAGGTCGAGGCGACTTCCCGTTTGTTTCAAGTGCAGTCTCGCGCTATGCTGTCCCTCACACGTGGCTATCAGGGCGCAATTGACCAGGTTACCCTTGAGCGAAACGCGTTGGCAATGCAGATTGAACAGCGTTTTCTAGCACTACAGCGTATTAACGGCGTCAGTAATTCCACGATGGACCTGGATCAGACGCTTGAAGTGATCACAAAGGTCGTGGCGGAGGAATTGAAGGCTGACCTTTGTACGATCTTTTTCTACGATGAACTCCAACGCCTGCTCACTCTACGCGCTACTAACGGTCCGCGCCCATTAGGGGGGATGCATTTTACACTTCGACTCGGGGAGGGTTATAGTGGGTGGGTCGCAGACAAGGGCCGTCCTTTGCTCGTGCGCGATGCCCTGTCTGACCAGCAATTCGCTTTCGAGGTACGCACATATAATACGGATTATCATGGGTTAATGGCTATCCCCATTATTTTCTTTGGCACGACCGAGCGCCTGATAGGTGTTATCAGTGTGCAGTCAACTGAGATGCATGATTTTGGCAATGCGGAGAGGGACTTTGTTGAGGTCGTGGCGGGCATCGTCGCCATCAATATCGAAAATGGAAGGCTCTATGAGCAGACAGACGAGCAGCTGCGGCGCAAAGTTCATGAACTGGCTACCATGCATCGGGTATCCTCTATCATTGCCTCGACGCTTAACCTGGATGAGGTGCT
Source organism: Chloroflexota bacterium (assembly GCA_005881295.1). Taxonomy (GTDB): domain Bacteria; phylum Chloroflexota; class Ktedonobacteria; order Ktedonobacterales; family Ktedonobacteraceae; genus UBA11361. The sequence continues at coordinate 5,453 of VBHS01000261.1, read as the reverse complement.
GCAGATTATTGCTACGCAAGCGGTTCACCTTTCAGGAGCTGAGCGATCGTGTATTTTCGAGTTGGACCAGGAGAAACAGTTGTTGCATATTGTCGCACACTATGGTTTGAATAGTGCATTGGTAGAGGGGTTGCACATAGGGGTTGGCCAATGTTGTGCCGGTCGCTCGGTTCTGACGGGACGACCAAGTATGGCTGTAGATTGTTTCGAGAACGATGAACACTGTTTTCTTTCGATGGACCCTGGATTCTCCTCGGAAATCCATTCTGTTTTATGTGTCCCTTTACAGGTGAAGCGAAAAGTCCTTGGTTGTATCTGCATCTATAGTAGCCACCGCCATTCGCTCTCGCATGAACAGATGCAGCTGGTCATTACCTTTGCGAACGAAGCGGCAATCGCCATTGAGAATGCGCGTCTCTATGAGGAGACCCGGCGTGGCCTCGAGTTAAAATCTATATTATTACGAGAGCTGCATCACCGGGTAAAAAACAACCTTGCTACTGTCGCGGGCATACTTTCTTTGCAGCGCCGGCGCACAAAATCTCCTGAAGTGCGTTATACCCTCGCGGAGAGCGTCAATCGCGTGCAGGGGCTGGCGGCGACCCATGATCTACTGGCGCATGAAGATGTGAGTGAAGCGAAGGTTGAAGATATAGCGCGGAAAATCGTGGGGGTTGCCAATGCCAACCTGCGCCCTCCGGCGAAACACATCACATTTGAGGTGGAACCCTGTCCCATTGTTATTCCTTCGCGTGCGGTCACCATCCTGGCGCTTGTGCTCAATGAAATGGTCTCAAACGCGATCAAACATGGCATGGTTGGCCTTAAAGAAGGAACTGTTACGATACGTGGGCGTGAGGAAGATGGCATGGTCATTGTGCAGGTTATCGATACGGGCACGAAACTGAAGCAGTTGGAACCCGGTGAGGAAGAAAGTAGTGAGGGTCTGGGCCTCTCGCTGATCAAAAATCTTATCGGTGACCTGGGAGGACGCTTTGTCCTCTGGAGGGACGGGAGCATGGGACGAACTGTAGCAGAAGTACGTTTTCCGCTGGCGCGAAATCGTAGCCAGGTACCTGGTGGACATGGGGTGGTCCAGGGTTTACTGCGCCGGAATAGTGTTGATCGCCTCAATGCCCCGCAGCCCGACGAGTTTGTCTATTGATGTTTGTGAAGTGGCTGACCACATTTGGAGCAAAAGCGATTATTGGCCGGGTTTTGGGCGCCACAAATGCGGCATGGATTGAGGGGGAAGCCACACGCGGTACAAAAGCGCGTTTGTGCTTTATTGAAGTGCCGGCAGTTGGGGCAAGTAAAGAGAGGGATGGTAGCGACGCGGCTGGGATCATTGTATTCTAACGGCCCACTACCTCGCTGACCAGTGTCAACTGGAAATGAATGTACTGCGCGCTCAAGAGCTTCGGCCATATCACTGGCCTGTTGATAGCGATGCGCTGGATTTTTCATAAGTGCGGTGATGATGACCTGTGAGACAGCGGGATCCAGGGCAGGATTGATGGCATTTGGATGGGGTGGCGGCTCGTAGATGTGGCTGTGGGCCAGGGCAGGGTAGTTGTCTGCCATGAAGGGTAGACGTCCCGTCAAGGACTCAAAGAGCATTACGCCGAGGGCATAGATATCAGCTCGCCCGTCAACCGGTCCTCCCTGGCACTGTTCAGGTGACATATATTCTGGTGTTCCAACTCCGGCGCCCTGGCGAGTCAATTCTTTGCTACCAGCCAGGGCCTTCGCGATGCCAAAATCGGAGAGGATTGGCCGCCCGGCGCGATCCATCAAGACATTCACGGGTTTCACGTCACGATGTATGATGCCCTGTTCATGCGCATAAGAGAGGGCACTGGCAAGTTGCGTGAAGATGCGCTTGGCTTCCAGGACATCCATCCGCTGGTTGAGGGCCTGCAGTTGATCCAGGCGCAGTTTCAAAGTTCCGCCATCGACTAACTGCATCACAATGTAGAGGTGGCCATGGTACTCATCGGCATCATGGACGGTTACAATATTAGGGTGTGAGAGCCTGGCGATAAGTCGAGCCTCCAGGTTGAAGCGTTCAACGAAGTTTCGGTCTGCAGCAAACCATGGTGGAAGAACCTTGACCGCAACTTCGCGGTCAAGGTTCTCCTGGTGCGCTCGATAGACGCGCGCCATGCCTCCCTGGCCGAGCTGAGCCAGTATTTTATAGTTCCCAAGCGTCACACCGATCAGGTCGTCTTGTTGCACGATATACTGTGGGCGAAGAAGCTGTATAAGTACGCTCCGCGCCCTTCCTCCTCATCCTCGTTTCGGTCGATCAAGTACGCCTCAATTGCAAATGCTAACGCCTGGCGAAAACTAGGACGGTTTGCCCTAGCTGTATTTTATCCCCCTCCTGGAGAGGATAGGTCTGATATTTATTGACCAACTGACCATTCACTTTGGTCCCGTTGGCGCTGCCCTCATCTTTTAAGGCATAGTTTCCATTGCCCAGGTTGACGATCTTGGCATGAAGTCGTGATACCGCCAGGTCTTCAAGGAAGATATCACTTTCGCGGCTACGACCGATACTCAGTTCATCTTTGCGCACCTCGTAGACTCTTCCTGGCTCTTTGCCTTCTTCGACACGTACGGTACCAAGGGTGCCCTGTGGGCCACTGGGACGAAGCATCGTCTTATCATTGTCATTGGCACCAAACATTGGCGCAGCATCTGGCTGAATACCGGGAGCACCAAAGCCCTGTCCTTGTGCGGGACCCTGTTGCCAGGATGGAATTCCAGCATTGCCGGCTGCCGGTGGAGGTGGTGAGGAGGGTGGCTGCTGGAAAGGCTGCTGTCCCCATGCTGCCGGCTGAGACTGGGCAGCTTGTCCCCAGGGATCTTTGCTCGCTGCAGGTTGTCCAGACTGTTGCCACGATTGCCCGGAGCCGCTGCCGCCATACCCGGTGGGCGCCTGTTGCTGTGATGGTGAACTGCCTTGCATACCCCATGGTGAGGCGCCTTGTTGTTGTGACGCTGCTTGCGGCTGCCCCCAGGGGTCCTGTGCTGATTTTTGAGGCCTCAATGTTGCATCCTGGCCCCAGGAAGGTTGGTTCCCTCCCATGCCCGCGCCTGCAGATGGCGTGCTGGAGGGAGCGGCACCCCATTCCGCGGGCTGCTGGGGTGAAGAGGATGGGGCACCCCATGCCCCGGGTTGCTGTGGTGAAGAGGACTGAGCGCCCCAGGCGTTAGCGGCAGGCTGCTGTTGCGCCGGGGACTGGCCGCCCCATACACCTGGTTGTTGTGGTGAAGGGGACTGAGCACCCCAAGCACCGGGCTGCTGCTGTGCAGGGGACTGAGCGCCCCAGCCAGCAGGCTGTTGTTGAGCGCCCCAAGCACCGGGTTGCTGCTGTGCAGGGGACTGAGCGCCCCAAGCACCGGGCTGCTGTTGTTGTGCCCAATCGGCTTGAGCACCGGGCTGATTCCACGCTCCTGGCGCATTCGCCTGTTGTCCCTGGCGCTGCCAATCCGATGCCTGAGCGCCTCTATCGGCTTTTGCTGCCTTGTTCTTTCCGCTATTGCGGAGAAGAAAGAGAGCTGTCACCAGGATGACTACGATAAGTACCAAAACTGCCACAATTATCACAATTGGGTTCATGAGAATACTGGAAACAGTAGAAGCAAAAAGTATGAACGTAAGTTTCTCTGTCATGTCGCTCACCCCTCTGATCGTAGGAGCGGTTTACGGGGCCGCCCACAGATATTCACGAGTGCTTATCCTATCAAATGCGATGAAGTGCAACGTAACACCACTACTATCGCAATTCAAAACGCACCTCAACACTGCCAAAGCGTAGAATATCGCCATCTTTGAGCGTACGTTCTTCGTGTGGTGTTAAGGTAATTCCATTCAAGCGAGTCTTATTCAAAGCATTGAGATCTTCGACGGTAAATGCCCCCTGCTGATTCCTCAGGTAGGCGTGGCGTCGTCCAACCGTCTTGTCTGCAAGGTTGATCTCTGGAAAGATACCCAGGATCGGATCCTGACGACCGACAACCATTAACTCACCGGTTAAGGGAATCTGTTGCCCAGTGGAGATAACCACAATGCGAGCTTGTTTTGGAGGAGCGGCTGGAGATATAACAGGTCCAACCGGTCCTGGTTTTTGTTCGTATCCGGGCCCTGAGACTCGCTTACCTGGTGGCATTGCCTGGATACGTTCCTGTAACTGATCGAGCGCTGCAATGAATTCTTGCGGCGTTGCATAGCGATCTGCAGGCGCTTTCGCCATTGCCTTCTGCATGAAGATATCAACCTCAACAGGCAGGTCGGGGCGTTGGCGGCAGATGGAAGGCACTTTTTCGTTCATGTGTTTGATGACGATGTCTACCGCCGTTTCTCCTTCGAAAGGAGGGTTACCAGTTAGCATCTCAAACAGAACAGTTGCAACCGAATAGAGATCAGAGCGGGTGTCCGCTGAACGCCCACTTTCTGCCTGTTCTGGCGATATGTAGTAGGCTGTGCCCATAAATACGTTGGATTGTGTAAGAGTGACGGTTTCTCTGCTGCGCGCCAATCCAAAATCAACGATCTTCACCACATCTTTTCCACTGATAAGAATATTCTGTGGTTTAATATCGCGATGCACCACCCCCTGTTTATTAGCTGCATCCAGTCCCTCGGCGATCTGGCGAGTGTAATTCAATGCTCGTAATGGTTCCATCGGACCATGAGTAATCATATGGTACTTCAGGTTCTGCCCATCGATGTATTCCATTACGATATAATACATCTGGTTGTCGTTTCCATAATCAACGATCCGCACGATGTGAGGATCACTGAGGTTCAGGTGGATATGTGCCTCTCGTTGGAAGCGCGCAAGTAATTCGCCATCATTTGAGAGTTCAAGGTGCATGACCTTTACTGCATAAATGTGGTTATTTTCTGTATCGCGTGCGACGTAGACGGTGGCAAAGCTGCCTCGTCCTCTTTCGTCTATGAGCTTATACCTACCTTTGATGACACGACCAATCATGTCACCGTTCATATGCCAACTCCTATCTGAAAGGCTCTCATCGCGGCTATTATAACATCATTTACTACTTGATGTCATGTTAGCTATTCTTGTGGCTCTTCATCCCTCATCAATCCCCGAATGCGGGTGTTCTAAAGCACTTTGCTGCTCTTATCGCGAAGGACCGCGGCCCTTACTCGCGGGTTTCTTATCACTCCCCATGCTTATACAAACGGAGAAGTCCGCGAATCGGTCATGCAATGGGTAGAGTCTCCTATTTTTTTGTTGCCGTGATGTGTGGCAAACCCTTGCATTTCCTATGTGGGAACTATATATTTTCTGTATGGTGAACGCGCTGTGTTGTTATTTTTGGTGGAAGGATAACCAGATGGAGCCTGTTCATGGTGTTTTACTCGATATCGATGGCGTTTTGCATGTGAGCTTGCAGCCCTTGAAGGGTGCGACGGA
>VBHS01000260.1:8221-13597 GCA_005881295.1 Chloroflexota bacterium | reverse complement strand
AAGGCTCGTGGAGAGGTATTGCCGCCAGCAGTGCGCCTGCAGATCGGTGAGCCAAGTTTTCGCACACCTGAACACATACGCATGGCAGCTTACCAGTCCATTGAGCGTGAACCCCTGACGTATGGACCCGCGGCCGGCTGGTCGTGGCTGCGGGAATTGCTGGCGGCGAAAATTGAGCGCGTGAACGGCTACGCTGTCGAACCAGAGCAGATAGCGATCGCAGCGGGCGGAACGGGTGCGATTCTGGCGGCGCTGACGGCGACGGTTGGGCCTGGTGACGAGGTGCTGATCTCTGATCCCCATTGGCCACAATATCTTATGCAACTGGCCTGTTGTGGTGCTACCGCGGTACACTATCCACTTGACCCGCGGAACGAATGGCTGCCGGACGTGGCAAAGATGGAGCGTTTAGTCACGCCGCGTACCCGCTTGTTGGTTATCAATAGTCCAGGCAACCCCACTGGCGCCGTTTTTCCCGCACACCTGATGGCTGAATTGCTGGATTTCGCGCGCCGCCATGATCTTTACCTGCTTTCGGACGAGTGCTATGACGAGCTGGTATTTGAAGGGGAACATGTCAGCCCTGCCACTATGCTTTCGCGCGACGAGTTTAATGCCGGGCGCGTCATCTGTGTCTACACGTTCTCCAAGACCTATGCTATGACAGGGTGGCGCATCGGCTACGTCGTGACGGGAAGACAACTCATGAAGACGATCGTGGATGTGCTGAATGCCAGTTATACGAATATCAGTACACTGGTGCAGCGAGCCGCGGAGGCAGCGTTAACAGGCCCGCAGGCGTGTGTTGCCGAAATGAGGCAGACGTATCAACGGCGCCGTGACCTGGCGGTGAAGTTGCTCAAGGAGAGTGGGCGCTACGTTTACACTCCACATGGAGCTTTTTATGTGCTGGTAGATGTCACGAGCCCTGGAGTGACGCGGCGGAGTGGACGGCAGTTCGCGCTTGACCTGTTACGCGAACGCAATGTTGCCGTGGCTCCTGGTAGTGGTTTTGGTTCTGTTTCGCAAGAGTTCGTGCGTATTACTCTTGCGGCTTCGGACGAGGAGATCGAGCGCGGTGTGCGGGAAATTTGTGCGTTCGCAGATAGATGAGAAGTGAGCGATCACTTATAGGCGACGACGCCATAGGCCTCAGGTCTCCGTACTACCCTGGTAAAACCCGCTTCATGTAGACGGCGCAAAACACCCCTGCTCACAGTACCGCTCGATTTGCTGTTCAAATCCCCAATGTAGTGAAAAAGCCTGCCTCCCTTTTTGAGTACGCGAAACAATTGCTGGTAGAACACGCCTGAATAGAGCTCACCGGCGAGGCTAAAGACGGGTGGGTCGTGTATGATACGGTCGAATGAAGCGTCCACGAAAGTGGGGACAACCTCAAAGGCATCGCCCATGATTTGCTCGATTTTGGGAGTATCAAATAACTCCCGTGACCAGGGGTTGAGCCTGGCGATCTGTTGTGCCCCTGGATCGAGTTCAATGGTTACGACGTGCTGCGCAGTCCTGGCAGCTTCAATGGCAGTGTAGCCAAGGCCGGTTGCTGTGTCCAGGACGTTGCCCACAATAGGAGCGATTGTAGCAACTTTCTTCTGTGTATCCTGCATCGGATCAATATCTACGATGCGGTGCATAGTAAAGCCTGCGATCAACATACTCGGGATACCACGCGTTGGTAGGAGGCTACAGACGCGATTAGTATCCTCGGAGAAGACCTGGATAGTTTTTATGCTTCCTTCCTCGACGACAAAGCAGTTGACGTGAGATTTATTGATCTTCACGACGTCCTGCCAGCTCAAGCGTTCACCGTCGGGGAAACGCAGGCCCTCGGAGGTCAGGGTAGTAGTGATCGTTGATCTGCCCAGATCCGGTGAGATCACGATCGATTGCTCTCCCTTTTGCCTGGCGGCAAGGAGTTGTTCGGCCTGGACAAAGGATAGGACGATGGGTTCTTTCATTGCGGTTGCTCCAGAGCCCATCTAGACCAGCGCGTAGAGTATGAGCCCGTCCATCATTTTGTGCTGTTCAACCTGGCCATCAATGCGCAGATATTCGAGGTGGGAGAGCGTCTCAGCAACGGCCATGCGTCGTGACTCGTTGCTTTTCAGACGCTGTCCGAAGAGTTTCTCCGCCAGTTGGTAGGCGTTCTGCGGTTTTTCATCCAATAAGTTCATGATCTGCGACTCGCGCTCCTCATGGTGCTCTATGATCTCCTCGACACGCCCGGCGAGGTCTTTGAAGGGTTCACCATGACCCGGCAAGACGATGCTTGCCGGCAACGTGGAAACTTTGCGCAAGGAATCCAGGTAGTCACCTAGCGGATTCTTGCGGTCATATTCCGAGTAAAGACCGACGTTCGGTGTGATACGCGGTAAGACGTGATCAGCGGCCAGGAAGACGTCGTCGCGTTCACGGTAGAGGCAGATATGGCCATCGGAGTGTCCAGGAGTCCAGATGACGCGGTATCGTTCCCCGGACAGGTGGAGATACTGGCCGTCCTCGGCGAGTGTGATTTCCTCAAAAGGGGGGACTTTGATAATATTGTGAAGCTGCTCAGGACTGGCCTGAGAGAACCAGGGTTCACCGATTGGCATGCCGTGCTGCCTGAAAAAGTGCGAGACCTGGGTGAAGCGCTCAGGATAGATGTCTTGCCAGAGAAAACGCATATTATTTGCATCAATGGGATGCATATAGATGGTTGCGCCGCTCCGCTCGTGCAGTTCTCCTGATAGGCCGATATGGTCAGGATGATCGTGAGATAGTACGATAGTACGTAACGTATCGATGCTCAGGCCAGCTTTGTGCAGCCCTGCCGCGAAGGCTACACGCGCATCGGGCGTACCTATGCCGGCATCGACAAGTGTCCAGCCATCATCGGCGACGAGGGCGTACATGTTGACGGTGCGAAGGGGAAAAGGTATGGGTAACGTGAATTTCCAGATTCCGGGAGCCACTTCGCGGGCTTCAGGTAAAGGTAACATATCGTGATGCCGCGCTGAGGTGACCCTGCCGGGTACCTGTTCTGGTGAAGGTTGTTGCATTTGAGGAGATATCCTTTTGTCATCCGGTTTTGTAAGATATTAGAGATGCTATTCTACTTTGATTGTATGGTGTAGGTGGAGGTTGTGTCAACTTTGTTTGGTTGAATCACTGCCAGCAGCGGGTGTCCCTTCCTGACTCTTTACAGTCCTACTTAGCTGAGCTTAATAACTTTTATAGTTCATCAATTATTAAAACTCGTCTATATTATTTATTCTCTAATATTCAGGGACGCTTCGCGAGGACCACCGCTACAACTCGTTTCTAGATGGTTAAAGAAGGTACCAGCCACAGGTTCAGTTATGTTTCTTGGCGAACATGAGCATACAATCGATGCGAAAGGGCGCATGGCGGTCCCAGCCAAATTCAGGGCTCAGATGGATCGCGGGGGCGTCATAAGCAAAGGTATGGGTGTTTGTCTATCGGTGTATACTATGCAGGGCTGGGAGGAGAAATCGGCTGAGCTGGTGTCTGGGAAGTCCAGTGATGAACTGCGCGACTTTGAGCGGCGCATTTATCCTAGTGCCAGCGAGATAGAGCTAGATGGGCAGGGACGTATGATCATACCCGCCAAGTTGCGTGCTTACGCTGAACTGGGTACTGAAGTGACAGTAGCCGGCGTACGAGACCATTTTGAGATCTGGGATCGTGCAACTTGGCAGTCATATCAAGAGAAACTAGAGGCTGAGGGGGGGACGAACCCCTTCTAGCAGCTGAAAATAGCACGAGAACAGACGAATACGGAAAAGATGCAAACACAACATATGCCGGTGATGCTGGAGGAAGTATTGAAGTTTCTTCGGCCAGCGCCTGGAGGGCACTATATCGACGGCACGGCAGGCGGAGGTGGTCACACCGAGGCAATACTTGAGCGAACTGCTCCCGATGGGAAAGTCCTGGGGATAGATACCGATGTCCAGGCGCTGGCAAGAGTCAGGGAACGACTCGCGGAGTCAGTGAGCAGTAGGCGACTAGTTCTAGCACATGGAAATTTCGCTGAACTGGCCCGTATCGTAAACGAGGCCGGTTTTGTGTCTATACAGGGTATATTGCTCGACTTAGGTTTCTCGTCACACCAGATGGATAATCCTGAGAGAGGCTTCTCTTTCGGTGTCGATGGACCATTGGATATGCGGTTGGATCAGTCACAGGGGATATCGGCTGCCGACCTGGTGAATAGCGCAAGCGAACAAGAACTGGCTGATATTATCTGGCGCTATGGCGAAGAGACGCGTTCACGACAGATTGCCAAACGTATTGTACGCGAACGGGCAAAGGGAGCAATTACGCACACCGCGCAAGTTGCGTGGCTGGCTGCGGCTGGCGTCCCTTTTAAGCCTGGTGCAATACACCCGGCGACAAAAACGTTTCAAGCGTTGCGCATTGCCGTCAATCATGAATTAGAGCGGCTGGAGGAAGCTCTGCCACAAATGTTGGATGTATTGAGCGCGCGTGGGAGAGATGAGACGGATGGGAGGCAAGCGGGAAGGATGGTGATCATCTCGTTTCACTCGTTAGAGGACCGGATAGTTAAAGAGTTTATGCGGCGTGAGGCCAGGGATTGTATCTGCCCACCGCACGTTCCTGTATGTGTATGTGGTCATAAAGCGCGGTTACGCCTTTTGACACCAAAGCCAGTGATACCTACTTCCGAGGAGGTTATCGCTAATCCCCGCGCCCGGAGTGCCAAGCTGCGGGCCGCTGAAATAGTTGTTAGTTCGTAGTGCGTCACTGTAGGTAGGGGACAAGGTCTTGCGCCCTGATTACGAAGGAACGCAATATATGTATCGCCTGAACAATCGGATTGGTGGCCCACGAGCATTACCACCAAAGCCTATTCTGGCTGCGAAGAGACGACGACAACTACACCCATTCTTCTTCTCTATGGGTCCAGTAGCCTTGAGCATCAGCAGCGTGCTGTTAATTGGCTTGATGGCTATCCTATACCTGACGCAATTGGGGCAGGCCGTCTCCGCGAATCAAAAGCTACAGGATTACCTGGCGCAGGAGGCGACGTTGAGGCGGCAGAACCAGGACCTGGTCTATGTTATCTCGCAGGAGCAATCGCCTGAATATATCGCTGGTTCTGCCAAGGCTTTAGGTCTCGTCCCGGCAGATCCAAAAATAGTGAAAGTGTTGACCATTAAGAACCTGGAACGTATTCGACAGATTGATTCACATCTTCAACCATGATGAACGCGAAAGGAGCAGTAGATGAGTATTGAGTTGCGCCGTGCACGCAATCGGCAGATGCTCATTTTCTTGCTTGTTTGCGTTGGCATGGTAGCCCTGATAGGCAGGCTCTATTTCTGGCAAGTGGTG
>VBHS01000260.1:0-8191 GCA_005881295.1 Chloroflexota bacterium | reverse complement strand
CAAGGATTTCAACCTGGGATATCAGACTGTACGTATCGCCAGCCGTATCGATCCAACGCAGAGCGAACAGTTGCGCCGTTTGCAACTGCCGTATGTCTTCCTGGAGCCACGCACGTGGCGTATCTATCCAGGTGGTACATTAGCCGCGCAGGTACTGGGCTATGTCCAGCAGGATGACCAGAAGAGTAACGGTATCTATGGGATTGAGCGGCAGTACAATACGTTGTTGACTGGTAAGCCAGGCAGCTTTACAGCGGAGTTTGATCTTAGCGGCAATCCGCTGGTCGTAGGGGCGAGTTCAGAACAGCCGGCCGTCAATGGGGCAGACTTGACGCTGACCATTGACAGCAGTATGCAGTACATGACACAGACAGCCCTGGCTGATACCGTGAAGCAATTGGGGGCGGAGAGTGGAACGGCTTTGGTCATCAATATCCGTACTGGCGCGATAGTGGTGATGGCGGGAGCGCCAACGTTCGATCCGAATCAGTATGGCAAGTCTGCTACGCTGACGGGTTGCCTTGGCCAGGAAAGCGTCTTTTTCAATCCAGTAGTGTACTGCGCATACGAGCCAGGTTCGATAATGAAGGCTGTTACCATGGCGGCGGCGCTTGACCAGGGGTTGATTAGACCGGATACAACATTTGATGATCCAGGATACAGGACGTTCAATGATGCACCAATGGTCGTGAATTGGAACGGGCTTGCCTATGGTACCGAGTCGATGACGCAGGTGCTTGAGCACTCTGCCAATGTTGGTGCGGCGTATGTGGCGCACGATATACTTGGGGCGAATCGCTACTATCCTTACCTGGCGAAATTTGGTTTTGGTCAAGCGACGGGAATCAGCCCCCAGGAGGAGACGGGATCCTATCGAACGCCGACCAACAGCCCGAGGCTATGGTCGCCCAGCGATTTGACACGCCAGGCTTTTGGGCAGAGCATCTTTGCGACACCCCTGCAAGTGGCAATGGCGTACGCAACGATTGCGAATAGTGGGGTGATGATGCACCCGTACCTGGTGTCTGCTATCAACAATAATGGACGCATCGTAACGACACAACCTGAAGCCCTGCGGCGTGTGATCAGCGCACACGCCGCAACATTATTGACGAGCATGCTTATGCATTCGGCTACTGATGGCCTTGCTCAACCCGCACAGGTTCCAGGCTACACAATTGCGGCCAAGACGGGAACTGCTACGACGCAGGGACTCACGAGCGACAAGACTGAAGCTTCGGTGGCAGGATTTATTCCTGCGACGAATCCGCTGTTCGTAATTCTGGTGAAAATAGACCGGCCACAGGCGACAATCTATGGCGGTACTGCGGCTGCTCCAGTGTGGAAGGCAATTGGACAACAATTGATGTGGTACTACCATATCCCACCTGATGCGCCATAAGCTGATAGCGAACGTAAGCGCTGATATCTGAAGCTATGTGAGATAAAGAGGTTCAAATGAGATTGAAAGATAACAATAATTTAAATAGATGTAAGGATGAAACGCTGAGTGAGACCTGGCGGGAGTTATTAGGTGCGTATACATTGGAACCGAGGGAAGATAGGGGAGAGGAAGTAGCGCCTACGGCGCTGGTGGATGATCCCTGGAGCCAGCTGCAGAATGTAGAGGGAGTGGAGATGGTTGATCTGCAACGGGTGCGGCTAGCCACAGTGCATGTCTCATTAAGTGAGGTCGAGATGGAGCGGGCCCTGCAAGTAATGCAGGAGCAGCCAGTTGAGGATAATGCGCAGAGGTAGAAGGTGCGAGTTGTTTGGTATGAGGTGAATAGACAAAGGGAACACTATTTACATCGCCTGAAAGAGTATTTTTTATGAGTACCTGGTTGTAGTGCGGGATGTGTTGTCCCCTGTCAGGACAAGGCGTATGCCTGAAGAGCCATGCTGGCTGGATGCCCTGATAGAGTGCGGCATCTGTTCGCGATATACTAATGTCTGCTCCTGTAGGGATGCCTACAGATGTGTCGTCAACCTGCTGGCTGAAATAAGTATAATAGAAATTTTGTTCTATGTCAAGCTTTTAAGTGGGAAATGTGAAACACGCATGGTACTAGGCTTCCGTAGACAATCGAACAAAGATACAAAGGTGCAGTCATCATATGTATCCCACCAGATGGGGAGGCAGCGACGCAATGATCACCTGCCGCCGCCCATGCGTTCACCAGTACTGGAGTCCCTGGATCGTGGTAAAACCAGGCGAACGGGTACGAAGGGAGCGAATGCAAGTAGAAGCAGGCGCTCTGCCACGCCAGGCAGTAGAGTGAGCTACGCGACTGGAGAGGCTGTGGTGGCTCGTCCCGTGCAGCCGCGCAAGAGATTGCCTCGCTCCAGCAAGCGGGGCGTAAACGTCGTGAGGCAACAGCGCTCAGGAATAACAGCTGGGTGGCGATTACAGGGATTATGGGAGCCGGATCAACAGGATGCAAGTGCGCAGGCCATCAGCGAAGAGGAACAGAAGAAGCTGGCGGAGCTAGAATTAGACATGCGGCTGCCGCGCGTTGCCGGTAAGATCGACTCCTGGCTGCTGATCATTGTGCTGGTGTTACTTTGTACCGGCCTGGTGATGGTCTATAGTGCGAGTTCTTTTGTGGCCGCGCGTGCTTATGGCGATGCATCGTACTTCTTTCAGAAGCAGTTGCTCATGGTGATCTTGGGAATCATCGCTATGCTGGTAACGACGCGTATCGATTATCGCCAATGGCGACGTTTCTCGCTGGTCGGTATGGTGGTTATTCTACCGCTGCTGATCATTGTGCTCATATTTGGTCATACAGTGTACGGAGCATCTCGCTGGTTGACATTTGGCTCGTTTTTCTCGATTCAACCGAGCGAGGTCGCCAAATTGATACTGGCTCTCTATATCGCAGACTGGTTGGCGCGCAAAGGGAACCAGGTGAGCACATTTCTCTATGGCCTGGCGCCATTTGTGATCCTGGTCGGGGTAGTGCTGGGGCTGGTCCTGTTGGAAAACGACATGGGCACGGCTATTGTCATCGCCGGTTTCGCGACGGCAATGTTTTTTACGGCGGGGGCCAATATAGTGCAATTTCTGCTAGCAATGGCCTGCGGTGGGTTAATTTTCATAGTGGAGGCGTTTAGCAAGGGTTACCGCTACCTGCGTTTGATTGGGTTTCTCGATCCATTCAAGCACGTGTCGGATCTCAACCTGCAACTCTATCAATCGTTGTTGGCGCTGGGTTCCGGTGGCTGGTTCGGGTTAGGATTGGGAGCCAGCCGTCAGAAGACGGGCTACCTGCCTTTACCGTTTACCGACTCGATACTGGCCATTCTTGGTGAAGAGTTGGGTTTTATTGGCTGTACGCTGGTGGTCATGCTCTTCCTGTTCCTGGCGTTTCGTGGTTTTCGCCTGGCGAGGAGGACGCAGGATATCTATGGCGCTCTACTGGCAACGGGTATTACGACGTGGCTGGTATTGCAGGCGATGATTAACGTGGGGGCCACAACAGCTAGTATTCCCTATACGGGGGTGCCGCTCCCCTTTATCAGTTATGGCGGCTCATCGCTGGTGATCTCCCTGGCGGCGGTGGGGGTGTTACTCAACATCTCCCGCTATATCCAGGAACCCGAGTCACCAGCACTGGCGCGGCCCTCGGCAACTGTGAATTTGCGCAAGAAAATATAGGTGAACGAAGGTTGAAAATCCTGAAGGAAAGAGATATAGCGGTACCACGCGAGGGTACCAGAGCTGAACGAATGAAAGTACTTGTTTCAGGTGGAGGCACCGGGGGGCATGTCTACCCGGCTCTCGCTGTGGCAACATTGCTGGAAAAGCAATACCAGGCCAGGATTTTATATCTCGGCAGCGACGACGGCCTGGAGACCGAACTGGCGCCCTCGGCGGGATTTGCTTTCGCTGTGATCAAGGCGGGCAAATTGCGGCGCTACGTCTCGTGGCAAACGGTCACCGGCGTCGCTCGCGTTCCGCTGGGTATGGCACAGGCGGTTGGTATTGTGCGGAGGTTCGCGCCGGACGCAGTCTTCACAAGTGGAGGATACGTGGCAGTACCGGCGGGACTGGCAGCGCGACTGAACGGTGTACCGCTCATGATGCACCAGCAGGATGTACCACCGAACCTGTCGAACAAGTTGATTGCGCCGCTGGCGACGCGCATCTCGGTGGCTTTTGCTGACTCGCTCTCCTACTTTCCAGGGAGCAAGACATTACAACCGGGTAACCCGGTGCGACGGCAGATTCTGGATATGCGCCAGGTTTCTCCAGAGCACGCGCGCCATCAGTTGGGCTTTGAGGCGGAATTGCCGTTACTACTGGTAACTGGTGGAAGCCAGGGGGCGAGGCATTTGAACCAGGTGGTTTGCCAGGCTCTGCCCGGGCTGCTGCCGCATTGCCAGGTTTTGCAGATCAGTGGCAAGCAACTCTTCGAGGAGACGCGAGAACAAGCTGGCCAGGCAATGGCGGACCTGGATGTGGAAACGAGAAGACGGTATCAACTGGTAGCGTACATGGACGAAGAGATGCCGGCGGCGCTGCAGGCTTCAACGCTGGTATTATGCCGCTCCGGGGCTGCGACACTGAGCGAGCTGGCTGTACTGGGTAAACCGAGCATTCTGGTGCCGTTGCCGCCCGCGATAGGCAGCTCGCCGCAAGAGGCGAACGCGGAGATGTTTGGACGCAAAGGGGCGGCAGAGGTTATACGTGATGCGGAAATGAAGCCGGAAATGTTGGTAGAACGTGTAATATTTATTATCGCATCTTCTACCCGATTAGAGTCTATGGCGAAGGCTGCGCTCTCTTTCGCGAAGCCACAGGCAGCGCAGGAGATCGCGGCGGAAGTGATGAACATCGCGCAGAAGAATAGAGCGAAGACGAACAAGCGAAGACACGAGGGTGCAAACATTTGAAAAAGTCGCGCATACATTTCATGGGTATAGGCGGTCAGGGTATCTCAGCAGTGGCGCAGATGGTGCTCCAGGCCAGTGGCGAGAGCATAACGGTGACCGGATGCGATATGCAGGCATCGTCTACGACGCGCGCACTGCAGCGTATCGGTGTGCCGGTGGAGATCGGTCACAGCGCGAATCACCTGGAGGGGATCGACAGGCTGGTAGTTGTCCCGGCAGCGCTTGTGTTGAACCCGGATCATCCAGAGCTGGCGACGGCGAGGATGCGAGGGATACCGTTGATCACCTGGCAGGAGATGTTGGGCGAATTGATGCAGAAGAAATGCGTGATCTCGGTCGGCGGAGTACATGGCAAAGGCACCACGACAGCTATGCTCGCGCTGATGCTGGTGGATGCGGCGCTCGATCCAACCTGCGAGGTAGGAGCCGTTGTACCGCGTTTCGGCGTCAACTATCGGCTGGGTCAGAGCCAGTACTTTGTGAACGAGGCCGATGAGTTCTATAACAATTTCTGGAACTATCACCCGCGGCTGGCGGTTGTGACGTCGATAGAGTTCGAGCACCCGGAGTTCTTTGCCAATTATGAAGCCTTTCTAGCCAGCTTCGAGCATTTTGTCCGGGGTATGGATATGGATGGGGATTGGCCTTTGCCGCCAACACTCGTCCTGAACGCGAATAGCGCGGGTTGCGTTGAACTGCTGGACAGGATAAAGGATTGGCCGGGGTGCGTGGTGACTTATGCGGTCGAAGGATTTATGACCCAAAAAGATATAAACGCAGCGTCTAAAGAAAAAAAGCTGACGGATTTTGCAGGAGAAACGGTAATATCGATGAATAGGGGTGTGGCACAAAGCGGGTCATTGCCGTCTAAGCTGGATAACCAGGTGACCTTTGAGGCTTACGATCTGAAGTTGGAGGGCGAAACCAGTTTCCGTGTGCGCTCGCGCTGGTCTGAAGCTTTTCCCGCTGATACACGCATTCATCTCCAATTGCCGGGAGCACACAATGTGCAGAATGCGCTGGCAGCGATTAGCGCCGCCATTGTACTGGGAATAGATGCAGAGACGATAGTGAAGACGCTGGAGAGTTTTAGCGGCATCAAGAGGCGCTTTGAGATCCGTAATCAAGGGCTGGTGCAGGTCAATGGGCAATCGCTGGATATCGTGCTGGTCGATGACTACGCGCACCATCCTACTGCTATCGCGGCAACACTGGAGGCAGCACGTGAGCGGTATCCTGGACGGCGCCTGGTGGCGATCTACCAGCCGCATATGTTCAGCCGGACAAAAACCTTTTTTACGCAGTTTTTGAGTGCTTTTGACCTTGCCGATGTGGCGATCATCGCCGATATTTTCCCGGCACGAGAGCGCGACACTGGACAGGTCTCTGCGAGAGAACTGGTGGACGCGATAGCGCAGCAGCCACACTTCCTGCGAGAAGGCGGGCAGGTGTTACACGGTGGAAGCGTGCAGGCGACGACGCAATTATTACACAGCATAATACGCTCGGGTGACGTGGTACTGGTTATGGGTGCGGGCGATATTTATACATTGACTGACATGATAATGCACGATGAGGAATAAAAATATCGGCAGTGGGACGCGCTGGAGTGGGTTCCAGCGCACAGAGGAATTGAAATATGACATTCGATGCTCAGGCTGTTTACACTGAACTACACGCGCATTTCCGGGGGCGGATACGCCGCAATGAGTCGCTGTCACGCCATTGTACATTTGGCGTTGGTGGTCCTGCCGATGTGTGGATCGCACTCGATTCGCGAGATGAACTGATGAGTTTAGTACGGCTCTGCGCCGAACGGCGTTGGCCTCTCTTGCTGGTTGGCAATGGCACGAATACCTTGTATGCCGATGCCGGTGTGCGGGGGATAGTTGCCCGTGTCGTGCTGAATAAGTATACCATCGAGGAGCATGGTGATGGGACAGCCCTGCTGCTGGCGGAGGCTGGCATCAGCTGGCCACGCCTGCTGAATGAGCTGGCGCCGCTTGGTTGGGGCGGATTGGAATTTGGGCCTGGGATACCCGGTACTTTGGGTGGTGGTGTCATTAGTAACGCCGGGGCGCACAATAGCGATATGAGTCAGGTATTGGAGTGGATTGAAGTGTTTGATGCACGCGGCAGTTCTGTGAACCGGAGCAGTGTCCCACTGGTACAGCGCTATCAGCGCAATGAGCTTGATTTAAGTTATCGGCACAGCCGTTTTCGTGAGTTGCGCCGCGCCGGGAGATTTTGCTGGTCGCCTGATCGAGCAGGCAGGCATGAAGGGCACGATCCACGGTAAGGCACAAATCTCTGATCGTCATGCTAACTTTATCGTCAATTTAGGGGGTGCCAGTGCCACTGACGTAGTTGCACTGATAAGGGAGGCTCGCAACCGCGTTCATGAAAAGTTCGGGGTGGACCTGGAATTAGAGGTTGAGCTGCGAGGCGAGTGGGCAGAGTATGGGATACAGCCGGAGGCACAATGACAGAACAAAAGACACAACCGAGAGAGCAGATAGCAACTCATATCTATAGGCGGCCGGAAGCAAGAGAACTATCCGCTACGTCAGTTGATGCTAACACTCACCAGAGGGTAGTGACGCGGCATCGTGAAGTGCAGCCGACAGCAGGGGAGAGCTATGTTCAGCGGCGGAATCGACTGTATTCCGCCAGGACGAAAGCGCCTGCACATCATGCACCCGCCCCGCGTAGGGCCCGTACCCTGGCTCAGACGGGTGCACCAGCCGTCGGTGGGTTGAAGCGTCCTTTGCCACGCTACCATCGGACGCCAGTGCCGGTGCGCAGCGGGCGGCGACATACGCATCGCCTTGGGTTCTTGTGGAGGATTTTCGGCATTTTTGCCGTGGTCGTGATGGTGATTCTGGGTGCGAACTTTGCTCTCACCAGCAGCGCATTTCGCGTGGCGCAAGTGAGTGTGGTTGGGACGCATAACGATCTCCTGGTGAGTAGCATTCAACATATGGGTATGCAGGGTCAGAACATTTTTCTCATAGACGTGGTGGCGCTCACCCAGCGTATCGAAATGTTGCCGATAGTAGCCTCCGCGAATCTTGAGAAGCAGTGGCCGAACCAGTTGCAGGTCTCGGTAACCGAGCGGATTCCATCGCTGCTCTGGCAGACACCACACGGTACGTATAGTGTTGACCGGAACGGGGTAGTCATCGCGCCCGCGTCTAAGACGTCGGGCGCGGATGCACTTATGACCGTCGTGGACGTGCCACAACAGGGGAAGATCTCTGGAGGAAGGGGGACAGAGATACAACCTGGAGTT
>VBHS01000259.1 GCA_005881295.1 Chloroflexota bacterium | reverse complement strand
TAGCCTGAATCAACTCAGAGATACCGTATTGAAAGGTTGTATGCGGCAACAATGAAGATCTATAATACCTTGACTAAACGGATTGAAGAGATTGTTCCGATAGAAGATGGCAAGATCAAGATGTACTCGTGCGGTCCCACTGTGTACCGCTTCATCCATATTGGCAACCTGCGCACGTTTACGATGGCCGACTGGATCCGCCGTACTTTCGAATATCGAGGCTTTCAGGTTTTGCACGTCAAAAATATTACCGATGTTGGTCATATGCGACAGGAGATGTTGGACCGTGGGGAGGACAAACTGGTGTCGCAGGCGCGAAAAGAGGGGAAAACGTCCCTGCAGATCGCGCAGTTCTATACCGAGGCCTTCCACGCCGATGAAGCCAAGCTTGACATTTTGCCCGCGCAAATCTTCCCTCGCGCCACCGAGCACGTCCCTGAGATGATTGCCATTATACAAGGGTTGCTGGCGAAGGGTATTGCTTACGAAGTTGGTGGGTATGTTTATTATGACATCAAGCGTTTTCCGGGGTGGCATATCGAGTGCAGCGCCATGTCGATCAAATACCTGGGCGAGCATTTTGACGTGCATACCGGTGGAGTGGACAATATATTTCCCCATCATGAAGATGAGATTGCCCAGAGCGAAGGCTTCACGGGCCAACAGTTCGTCAATTATTGGGTTCACGCGCAGCACCTGCTGGCCGATGGGCAGAAAATGGCGAAATCCACCGGCAACGCCTACACCTGCGAAGAGATCGAGGCGCGCGGCTTTGATCCAATGGCGCTGCGGTATTTTTACACGACCGCGCTCTACCGGAGTCGCTTGAATTTTACCTTCCGTGCTCTGCAAGCGGCGCAAACCGCTCTTGAGAGGTTGAGAGGGCTGGCCTACCGATTATTCACGCAGTCTGATAGAGAACGCGTTTTCTCAGCGGAACCGCTGGCTGAGCATTGCTGGAGGGATGCGTTCCTGGCAGAGGTTGAGAACGATTTGAATATGCCTCGCGCCATGTCCGTTGTATGGGAAATGCTGCGTTCAAAAGAGCTAGAACCTGTTGACAGGGTGCGTTTGCTGCTGGATTGGGATCGTATTCTCGGTTTTGACCTGAAGGGGTATCTGCTGAGTGAACGGCCACAAAAAAAGGCTGATCCGGAGAGCTACCTGACGTCGGTGCCTTCCAGTGTTGCGATGGAAGTACGCGAGCGCGGAAAGCTGCGTGCACATCGCGATTATGCACAGGCCGACCAGGTCAGACAGGAACTTGGCTCGGCCGGCTATGCCCTGAGAGATACCACGCGTGGTACGCTGGTACTACCCCGCCGGCCAGAGGATGAATTCACGGTGATTTCCAGCTCTGCTGATGTAGCGGATGCTACGCAGCTGCCCGACCTCTATGAATTTTCGGTGAACCTGCTGGCGCACAACAGTTGTGAAGATCTTAAGCGCTGTATTGAGAGTATTTGCCAGCACGCGTATGATCGGCATGTCGAACTGGTGATCATCGATAATGGCTCGACCGATGATACGCTGGAGTATCTCCAGCAGTTGGCGCGCGGTGGTGACCTGGTGGGAGCGTATGGGCAGCGAATTGCTTTGCACGTGCTTTTTGCCGATCACAACATGGGGTTTGCCGCCGGACGCAACGCAACTATGCGCGCCAGTCGAGGCCGTTTTATTATCCTTATGGACACCTCGATAGAGGTGACCGGGGATATCTGGGAGCCGTTAGAGAAGACGTTTGCTGACCCCAGTATAGGGGTCGCTGGACCATATGGGCTGGTTACCGATGACCTGCGCGAATTTCGTGAGGCGACGGGTCCAGATGTCGACGCGATAGAGGGATACTTGATGGCTTTCCGGCGCGAGCTGTTGCCTGAAGTTGGTTGGATTGACGAGAAATTCCGCTTTTATCGCTTGATGGATATTTACTTCAGCTTCTTTTTCAAAACTGCTGGCTATCGCGCTGTTACCACTCAGATTGTGACCGAGCGAATTGAGAAGCATCCCCATCGCGAATGGTATAGCCTGAGCGAGGAAGAACGTGCGACCAAGAGTAAGAAAAATTATGACATCTTTCGCGCGCGCTGGCATCATGGCGAGAGCCTGCTGGTGGTGAACTTCAATCCCGAGCATTGGTGGCGCGGGCACGACCACGCGCATCACGTCGCGGGAGAGTATGCTCACACTGCGGAGGAATTGCCATCGCCTGGCGTGATGCATGCTCACGAACACCGGCACTGGCCAGACCATTCGCATTCACACGCGCATTACCATGAAGCGTCCAGGTGATGGCTGTTCTTGCGCCTCTCTTGTCGAAGCCTGAATATATTCGGTAAGCTATGCTTATAATACACCTGGTGGTGGCGGTTTCTTACCAGAGGAGATTGATAAAGATGGCTACTAGAGCAAGCGAATTACCCTTGTTTCCGTTAAATGTAGTGCTCTTTCCAGGGGTGGTGCTGCCGCTGCATATCTTTGAGCCACGCTACCGTCAGATGATAGCCGACTGCCAGGAACAGACAACGCCCTTTGGTATTGTACTGGCGCGTCCTGAGAGTCAGCCTTTACTGGAAGAGCCCTACCCTGTTGGTACAATGGCAGAGATACGTGAACTGGATCGCCTGGAGGATGGACGCTACGTCCTGATGGCGGTTGGTGTGCAACGTTTCCGTATACTCAGCCAGCATCGCGAGAAGCCCTACCTCAGTGCGCTGGTCGAGCTATACGAGGATGTTGATGAACCAGCGGAGGACGTGGAGTTTCATTTCAAGCAGGCGTATAGCATGTTCGGTACATATGTGGATTTGTTGTTAAAGGCTGCTAATGAGCAGGATAGCGATGTGCGCAATCATTTGCCAGGCAGGCCGGAAGAGCTTTCTCACTTTATCGCCTATTTTTTAGATTTGCAGAATGAGCAGAAGCAGCACTTATTAGAACTTACCTCGACCCTGGAGCGTTTGAAAGAGGAGTTAGTCATATTGCGTCGAGAAGTGCCATTTATGCGGCAGATGCTTATCGGAAGTCAGAACGCTGATCACAATATATTGAATTAGTCGACTGTGGGCATGTGGGTGATGGATTATGGCTGGGGCGCCAATGTCTCAAACGTGATGAGTTGCTGGTTCTGCAGACGCTGGAGCGTGGTGTAGATCTCTTCAGGGCTACGCCTGATCAGTTGCGAGAGGTCGGAGACTGTTCTTCTGCCGTTGATGAGGAGGAAGATGGTACGATCGTAACGGGGAAGATTTGCCGCAGCATAGGTTCGCCCAAAAGTAGTGAGGGTTGCAATGGTCTTTTCGCTCACGGGCTGTGGAGAGCTATGCCCGTTGGTAGAGGGTGAAGGAGCGGGTGACTGTAAGCGTGCTTCAGTGGGCTGAAATGAGAAGTGTATCTCACCCCACGTATTTATCCAGGCCAGGAAAGGCTCAGTGGCATTTTCCCAGTATGAGCCCCTGTAAATATACAGTGGGCGGCCCAGTTCGATGGTGATCCTGGCAACCTCTTGACGCGTGTCTGCTGCGCGCCATATAGTGAGCACTCCGGTAGAACTGTAGACTGAAAGTTGATCGATGACCACTGAGAGCGATGGCGTGGCATAGATACGTATATTATGCACGTGTTACCTCATAAGGTGTGTTTGCGGTTCCTGCTTCCAAAGAGGATGCAGTTAGCGTCTAAGTGGCTTTTCCGGATTGTACGTACTTTGGATGCAAGAGTCAAGCACTTGTGCAGGCATCAGGACTTTGCGTTTCAAAACCCTTATCTACGATTAGAAAAGGATAGGGAAAATCACCAATGGCCGATTATGCGAGTTTTCGACAGCAATTGGATGCTGTACTGCGCACGCGGGATGTGAAGCAGGTACAGGATTTTCTTATTGCTGAAGGGCAATGGAGTGAGGGACAACCAGCCGATCCAGAGTTTGCGATGTGGATGATGATCGCGGGATCTCCTGGCTTGCGAGATCTGCACGCTCAGGCGCAAGCATGGTTAATGAGCCATGGCCACGAGGAAGAAGCAAAGATTTTCTCGCAGGGGAATAAACAGCCGCAAGGAAAGGGATCGAGGAAAAGGA
Organism: Chloroflexota bacterium; assembly: GCA_005881295.1. Taxonomy (GTDB): domain Bacteria; phylum Chloroflexota; class Ktedonobacteria; order Ktedonobacterales; family Ktedonobacteraceae; genus UBA11361. The sequence goes on along the minus strand of VBHS01000259.1, from coordinate 2,123 downwards.
GGAGGTGATTGGGAGTGACCTGATATGCTACCAGGTCACTCCTTCTCTTGAGTTAAGCGCTTTACACTACTGCACGCTTACCTTGATGGTGCGCGCTTTGGCATGTTCAGCCTTTGGCAGCCTCAAGGTCAATATACCATTGCTGGTGGAGGCCTCAACGCCCTCTGAATTTATTGGGGAAGGAAGTGTAAAAGATTGCTGGTACTGGCCGGTTTGTAAACCATGCCAGTGGGAGGTAGCATTTTCGGGAACCTCGACTTTCGTCTCCCACTTCAGGCTTACCGTGTCCTGTTGTACGGTAATCTCAACATCCTCTGGCTTTACACCTGGCATGGGAACCTGGAGGATAAAACCTTCGGGTGTCTCAAACAGATTCGTTCCTACACCGCGTCCGCCAAACTGTCCAAATGTGCGAGGAGAGATAAAGCTATCCTCAAAGAGGCGATCCATTGCCTCGCGTAGTGAAACTGCTTCGCTGAACGGGTTGTAACGTGTAACATTTGCCATAGGTGTTTCTCCTTTTTTCTTTTATTGAGGACGGGTGCCAGCCCCGCCCCTACTATACACGGGCTTGGCAAGGCGATCCATCGTATGGTCGCCCTGGCAGGGGTGGTAGTACTCTGCACTCCTGCTGTAGTGTTAGCTTTGTTCTGAACATAGGTTAACCCATAGTTCGTTAGAAATGCGTTTACGATATGTAAGAAATATGTTAGAAAGTTTGATAGCAGGCACATCAAAGTTTACCACTCGACGGCTGGCGCTGATTCTGCTACAATGCTCAGGAGAAATAAAGATACCTATCAGGGAGGAAGCGAGTTGTGACGGTGATACAACGACCAACACAAGAACAGATCCAGCATGTCTTGACGCGAGGTGTAGAACAGATCGTCAAGGAAGACGAACTGCGCCGCCTGCTATTGGAAGGGAATAAAGGGGAGCCTCTGCGTATCAAGCTCGGCGTGGATCCAACGCACTATGAATTGACGATTGGCCATGCCGTGGTCTTTCGCAAGCTGCGCCAGTTTCAGAAAATGGGCCACAAGGCTGTTGTCGTTATCGGTGACTGGACTGCTCGCCTGGGTGATCCAAGTGATCGTTTAGAAGCGCGTAAACCGCTTACGGCGGAGCAAGTCAAGGCAAATGCTGAAACGTACTTTGACCAGTTTTTCAGGATCGTTGATCGCGATTTGACCGAGGTACACTATCAGACCGAGTGGTTTGACAAGTTTGACCTGGGTGACGCCATCAAACTGCTCAGCCTTAAAACTGTGGCCCAGATGCTCGAGCGAGATGATTTTGCCAATCGCTACAAAAGTGGTATCGAGATTTACCTCTCTGAATTTATGTACCCGCTGTTGCAGGGGTATGACTCGGTCATGCTGCGCTCAGATGTGGAAATTGGCGGCACGGATCAGACCTTCAACTTGCTGGTTGGGCGCGAACTACAGCCGGTCTTTGGGCAGCCCCCGCAGCAGATTCTGACCGTGGAGCTGATCGTTGGGCTGGATGGCTATAAAAAGATGGGTAAGTCCCTGAGCAATTATATTGCCATGACGGCGCCCCCTCACGAGATGTTTGGGAAGCTCATGTCGCTGCCGGATCACGCGATGATGAGCTACTTTGAGACGTTGACGGATGTTCCGCAGGCTGAACTGGATGAACTGCGCCGTAAGATGGCTGAGGGCTCGATAAATCCCAGGGATGTCAAGCTGCGTATGGCGCGTGAAATTGTCACCGAATTTCATGATGCCGCGGCAGCACGGGAGGCCGAGGAGGCTTTTATCCGCCAGTTTTCCGAACGCAAACTGCCAACTGATATTCCTACTTACCGGCTGAGCGAGCCTACGAACATTATCACGCTTATGGTTGATGCTAAGCTGGCGGGCAGTAAAAGTGAAGCAAGGCGTATTGTGCAGCAGGGCGGCGTCTCATTTTTCCCGGACGGAGAGACAGGGGAGGCGGTGCGCGTGAACGATGTCAATTTTATTGTGCCGGTGCTGGACGGTGCAATACTCAAAGTGGGCAAATTGCATTACATCAAGATCAAATGGTAGGGAATGGCACCCCAAAACCTGGAGGGGTGCCATTTCGTTATCCCTCATGTGTTTTAACCGCATAGAGCG
>VBHS01000258.1 GCA_005881295.1 Chloroflexota bacterium | reverse complement strand
AGAATTACAGCGCAAGGTACTGCTAAAGGCCAGTTTCATAGTCTCGCGCAACAGCTGGCGGTACGGGAGATACGGCCCCTGGATAGACTGAACCTGTACCTCTTCCCAATAGCCCTGCAATGCTCGTGCATTGATATCCGTGATGTTGTGCTCCGCCAGTTTTTGAGCGAAATATCGCTGGATCTCTGCCTCCCAATCAATCAGCGTTCCATAACAATCAAAAGTAATAGCTTTCGGCAGCGTGTGCATCAACACACCTCCTTACTAATCTCTTACTCACTCAACCCATAACTTGCAGCGCCAAGCAGCCCGGATCCTGGATTGAGAATGACGTATATCGGCACATTGTTCAGCAGCTTGACGAAGCGCCCCTTGTCGAGGAAGGCTTGCATGAAAATGTCGCTCTGTAGGAAAGGCAGGATTCGTGTTGGAATGCCCCCACCCAGGTAAATACCACCAGTCGCCATAACTTTAAGAACCATATTCCCAGCTTCAGCGCCTAAGATCTCTACAAAGGTGTTCAGTGTTGCAACACACAATGCAGAAGATTGATCGAGTGCGGCATCGACAATAATCGGTGTATAATCTGTCGACTTCGACAACTTCTCTGACAACCAGAGTGGTTCTTCAGCAAAGCCACTATCCCTGAGATATGTGTAGATATTCGGAATGCCTATACCGGAACAGACACGTTCGTAGCTCACATGGTCGTACTTTTTGCGCATGTAGATAAGCAAGCCTATTTCTTGCTCGTTGGTGGGAGCAAAATCGCAGTGCCCCCCTTCCGACGTATGAGGATGGTAATGCGACCCATCATCCCAGGTAAGGAAAGCTTCTCCCAGACCCGTACCAGGTGCGATAATAGCGATATTCCCATGCTCAATGGGCTGGCCTTTACTCAAAATAAGCAGTTCAGCAGGTTCCAGGTAAGAAATAGAGCGGGCAATAGCTTCCAGGTCATTCATCAGGTGCACAGAAGAAAGGTTCAGCGACTCACGAAGTTGCTCCTCATTCATATTCCAGGGCAGATTCGTAACTGTTGCCTGGCCCGCCACGACAGGGCCAGCCACTCCAAAGCTCGCTCGATCCACAGAGAGCTTGGTCTGAGACAAAAATGTGCGAACAAGCGCCTCCAGGCTTGGGTAAAGAGTACTTGGAAATGTCGCCTCGGCCAATGGCTTGCGCGCACCAGTCTCAGCCGAGTAAATAGCCAGGTTGGTCTTCGTACCGCCAATATCACCGGCAAGTAGCATCGTCATATTCTCCTTTCAAAGAGCCCTGGGTCATCCTCAAAAAAATCGTGACATTACACATATATTGGTGTATAATACCGTGCTTAGAAGCTAGGCGTCAAAACAGAACTACATTCAGCAGTATAAACCATTCTTGCTTGGAGAGGCAAAGCGATGACCACGACGAATATCACACGAGGCAAATACCACATCTGGACTGTTGGCTGTCAGATGAACCAGGCCGATTCGCAACGCATCCAGACCATCCTGGACGAATTGGGCTGGGAAGAGGCCAGCATGGATCAGGCAAACCTCGTGATCCTGAATACGTGCAGCGTGCGTAAAGCTCCGGAGGAAAAAGCGCACAACCAGCTCGCACAGCTTAAACACGCCAAGTTGAAGCGCAGTGATCTCCTTGTGGCATTGATGGGCTGCATGATCGGCAACCAGAAGACTATCGACGAATTGGGTAAACGCTATCCACATATTGATCTGTTCATGAAAGTAGAACAGGCAGATATTCTCCCCCGTTTCCTCGAAGAGCGTTGGACCCCTATTTCAGGTGCGGGTTGCCTCGACATTGAATATATGCCCGACGATGACGATCAAGATACTCAGACTCAGGCCTTTACCAGCGCACCAATCGTTCCAACCTTCGCTACCTCAACGAATACCGTTGGGAAGCGTACGGTCCTACCAATGGCGATCACCCCCAAACCAGGTGAGCGCACCGCTCACTATCCCACCAAAATCGCGCCAGCCACCGTCAGTCCCACTGCCTGGCTCCCGGTCATCCTGGGCTGCAATAAGGTCTGTACCTATTGCATTGTACCTTACCGGCGCGGTCGTGAGCGCAGCCGTCCTGTAGAAGAACTCGTGGTTGAGTCGCGTTCACTGGTCTCTAAAGGCGCAAAGGAACTGACCTTGTTGGGACAAACTGTCGAGGCCTATGGACTCGATTTACCGGATAAACCAGACCTTGCCTACCTGATGAGTCAATTGAGCGAGATCGATGGCTTGGAGCGCATCCGCTTCATGACCTCTTATCCACGCCATATGACCGATAGCATGATCGAACGTATGGCCAACCTGCCCAAAGTCTGCGAACACCTGAATATTCCCGTTCAGGCCGGTGATGACACTCTGCTCAAACGTATGAAGCGCGGCTATACACTTGACGAGTACCGCGAAAAGATTCAACGCGTACGAGAATTATGGCCCAATATTACGCTCTCTACTGACGTGATCGTGGGTTTTTGTGGAGAGACCGAGCAAGAGTTCCAGCATACGCTTGACCTGCTCAAAGAGGTCCGCTTCGATGTGGTTCACGTCGCTGCCTATTCTGTTCGCCCTGGTACAGTCGCCGCCCGTTGGGATGACGACGTTCCACTGGCAGAAAAGAAGCGCAGGCTGCATGCCGTTGAAGAGGCACAATCCGCAATTGCCCTGGAAATAAACCAGCAGTATATTGGCAAAATTGAAGAGGTGCTAGTCGAAGAAGAAAACAGCACGCATGGACGCCAACAATGGAAAGGACGCAACCGGGCCAATAAACTGGTATTCTTTCCCCAGCCAGATGCACAGCAAGCAGCAAACAGCAGTATTCAAACAGGTGATCTGGTTAAGGTAAGAATCGAGCGCACGACTGCCTGGTCATTGCAGGGTTGCGCAGTTGCGGTATAATAGGCAGACTATCAACACGATGATGGAGGAGGCGTTTGATGACGCAAGCACAATCTTCTGAAGAAAAAGCACAACTGAAAGTTCAATGGACTCGCTTGGCTATTGATCAGGCATTGGCAAGCCAGTGGGAAGAGGCTGTCACAACCAATCGCAATATCCTGAATATCTTTCCAAACGACGCAGAGGCCTATAATCGCCTGGGAAAGGCCCTTAGCGAACTAGGCCGATATTCAGAAGCCAGGCAGGCCTATAACCAGACCTTGAAATACAGCCCGAACAACACCATAGCCAAAAAGAATTTAGATCGGCTCTCATTACTGCAGGAAGAACCAGTAACAACGCCTGCCGGCTTAGAGCGCATTGATCCCCGCCTCTTCATCGAAGAAACCGGCAAAACAGGGACAACCGATTTGATCAACATCGCGCCAGCCTCTGTTCTTGCCAAGGTTGGAGTCGGCGACAAAGTACAGTTGTATGTCAGTGGTCACACCATTTTCGCTCGTATTGCGACAGGAGAAGACATCGGTCAGATAGAGCCCCGCCTTTCCAACCGCCTCATTAACTTCATGGAAGGTGGCAATCGCTATGCAGCGGCCATCCTGGCCATGGAGCCTGGTCTCGTCCGGCTGATTATTCGCGAAGAATATCAACATCCCAGTATGTTCGGCAAAGTCAGCTTCCCATCACAGGGTGGAGGAGACATGATCCGCGCATATACCAAAGATACCATGGTACGCTATGACCGCGGCGATGATGAAGACGAACTGGGCAACGAAGACGAATATTACGATGGCGGAGATGAAAGCGACGAACTAACCGAAGTCGACTTCGAAGGCACTATCGAACCCGAAGAATAAAAGGAGCAACCAATGAACAAAACCAAAAAAGTAGCCTGGCACAAACACCTTGTGCGAGCAAAAAAGAACAAAGAAAAGCGCCTGGCGCAAAAGGCCAGTGGAGCCCCAACTTCCACAACAACAGCGCGGCGATAAACGCCGCGCTACCTTATTACTGGCTTGTGAAAGATGAGTAGCGCATCTTCCCCGACATCCTCAGCCTCGGTACGTAACATACTTACCTTGCTCGCCTCGCGCGATGCCCACCTGGCAGCAGGAGCAGGAGGGTTGGAACGTCGGGTCACCTGGTCCTGTCGTATGCGTGCACGTCTACCCGCCTTTGAAAGCGTGCATGGAGGGGAACTTGCTCTTCTCGCGCTCTCTCAGTTGCGCCGGCTCGATGAATCGCTCCCCCATCTTCTCAAAAGCCTGCAACAGGAGGGCGTAGCAGCGGTAGCCGTAGCGGCTCCATCTGTCGAAGCCCTTGGAGAAGAAGCCTGCACACTCGCGAACCAGCTCAACCTCCCCTTGATTGTCCTCCCATCATCAGCGTCACTTGAAGTGATTGAGCGCGAAGTGATCACCTTCGTAGTAAGTTTTCGTGGCGAGATCGAACGAAAAGCCACAGAAATCTCTCATCAACTCATGCAACTAAGCATCCAGGGGGCAGGGATACAGGGCATATGCGAACAACTTGCCAATCGTTGCAACAAATGGGTCGTCGTGCAGGATGCCGACCACCACACCCGTCTCCAAGCAGCTCCAGCTGATACCGGTATGCTCTTCCTACCAGCAACGCTAGATGAAGAGCTTCTCTGGCAACAGGGTCTCACCCAAATTATTGCCCCCATTCTATTACGTCACGAAGTCGTCGGTTATCTCTCATTGATCGGGAACGACGGCGATTTCGATTACCTGGAACGCATCATACTGGGACAGGTCGTGCCAATCCTCGCGCTGGAATTCGCGCGCGAAAAAGAGCGCAGCGACGTCGAGAGCCGCTATCAACTTGAAGCCTTCATGGACGTGCTGCAGGGTAACTATCAGCAGCCGGAAGAAATGCTGGTTCGCGCACGTCTGCTCGGCTATGATCTCACTACATCGCAGATCGTCACCATCTTTGAGATTCACGACGCTGAGCCAGAATATCCATCTGGCAGTCCCCAGGCTCAATGGGGTAGAAGAGTTCGTGACGAACTTCTCCTGGCATGGCCTTCATGCTGGGTATTACACGAGGCCCGCCGTGTAACAGCCATACTTCCACTTGCCGCTGCTGACAACAATAGCCCTCACAGCGAAAGCGACATTGAAAACACTCTTGTTACTCGCCTGGAACGCCTACAAGCGCGTCTACAGCAAAACAAAAACACAGTATTACCAGTGTTTTCAATTGGCCTCGGGCGTACCGCAAAGAATGTACAGGCTATCCCTCAATCCTTTCGCCAGGCACAACAAGCCCTTGAGATTGGTAGGCGCCTCTTCGGGGAGAACAAGATCCACTCATTTGCCCACCTTGGCGTCTACCGTCTCCTCTTCCTGCTCGACGGACAGAGCGAACTCAACGATTTTTATCAAGAGACACTCGGCCCCTTGCTCAACGCCGATACCCGAAATGACGGTACCCTGCTCGACACACTCGAAGGATACTTTCACTGCAACGGGAATCTCAGCGAGACAGCCCGCATCATGCATTTACACCGCAACTCCTTGTTATACCGTCTGGGCAGAATAGAGGAGATATTGGGGCAGTCACTGGATGATCCCGAGCTAAGACTATCGCTACAGATCGCCATGAAAATACGCCATCTGCTACCGTAACCTTTTTCTTGATCATGTGATCCTATAGCTGGTCGATTTGCCCACGTACCGTTCGTCAATATTGTAGAGACGCTACATTTCTTGCGGAAAAGACTACCAAAGGGAGGAGATACCAGTGCGTTATATGTTGTTAATCTATGGAAGTGAAGCGGATACTTGCGGGATGACCCCGGAGGAGCGCATCGCGCTGATGCAGGCTCATGCCGCATTTGCGAACGAAGCGCAGCAGCGCGGCCTCTTGAGAGGTGGTGCACCACTGCAGTCAACCAGCACCGCGACAACCGTTCGTGTCCGCAACGGCAAAACGCTGATCACTGACGGTCCTTTCGCCGAAACGAAGGAACAACTCGCGGGCACGTACGTCCTGAATTGTAAAGACCTTGATGAAGCAATTGCGATGGCCACTAAGATTCCCGATGCGCTACATGGCTCTGTCGAAATCCGCCCCGTCCTGGAACTGTAACTCACGCCATGGACTGCATTCTATTGAGCACGGCAAATACCTGGAAGGGTAGCAGCACCCAGTGATACTTCCACGTACGTACGGGCCTGGTGAAACTCAAATACAGTAGTGAACCGTAAAAGACCATCATGTGGCAGACATGGCCGGAGGGAAAGCTATTATACAGCAAGGGGACATCGACATGAACCAACGTTGGCGATGGACGCGGCCGCAACACATAATTCCCAATGATTGCATCAAGGCCATTGCCGACCCCCACTGTTAGTGCCAAAAACGCTGCCTGCAAATACCACCCCATCAGTAGTATCACAGCACATATAATGCCGAGAACGACCCCCGTAGGCGTCGGATTGTTGAACGTACCGACAAAATCGAGTACTGCGACGACCCATGGCCAGTAGTGCACGTGTTGCACAGCCTGACTGAATGTCACTTCAATCGGCCAGGGGCCAGGATGGTTACGCGTTAGCACCGAGGCAGTGATGAGCGTGACCAGGCCAATGACCCAGAGCGCAATAGCCACGCCTCTCCAGATGCGGCTCTTTCTCTCTTGGACATGGCCCGTCTCTCCTGCAGAGCTCCGTTTATGCGCATTCTGTAGCGAAGTTGAACTGTCCATATGTGTACTCCTCTTCATATCATGATTTCGGGATGATTACATGAGCCAGGGGCTCCCGGTATGTACTGTATGATCGCAGTATCTCTCCACTCACCCGCCATAAACACCTCTAAACATCAAGCATGGGAAAGAGCTCGCACATCCGGGCCAACATACAGAACCACCAGAATCAGCGCGGCGATGACCAGGCAGGTGATGGGTGCAATGCTGCTAACTAACCTGGGTTCCAGTAGTTCAAACGCCCCTATTCCCAGGCTGAGCAGCTCAAGGAGGGTGCATCGTTGGCGCGCCCATGGCTTGAGCGTCCATAATCCCCAGGCAATCACAGGCGACGCCAACGCTACGACCAATGCAACTCCCGCAGCAAAACCTGTAAAAATGGAGATACCGCTCACTATGACGGGGTGCCCCGGTGCCAAAAGTTCTGCGATCAGAATCAGGCTGAAATACAGCCCTGATAGACATTGAACAATCAAAAGAACGACAATGGCAATAATCTTAGGCCGGAGCCCGCCCGACAGCGTATCTTGCATATTCTCCCCTTTTCTCCTCTTCATAGAAACAACAGGAACGTTTGCAAGAGAAAGAACCCTCGGCGGGCACGCTTCGACCCATACCGTTCCACTCTTGTTTCTCATGTGAATGAGTATAGAAGCTCACGTAAAGTCTGTCATGATCCAAAAGCTCCACTTTTCACAGTGTCTCTCTACTACTTTGTAGCCATGAGATTGCGCTCTATATATGGGGAGGAGTAGACAACAATGACCCTCTCAATGCTACCCAGGTAGCATGACATCCCCCCCTTGTCCTCCTTACACTGACAGTATACAATGATTTATCTGAGCAATCAATTGAAAGGAAGGACTCATGCTCATCGCATCTTCCCAAAGCAGCAAACGCAAGAAGCATAAAAGGGCCCGCCTGGTAATTAACCCGAGGGACGGGCAGAATGTGACAAACATTACCGCTATGATCGCTGTGCTATCAGCTGCCGGTTGGAAAACCGATATTGCCCTGAAAGAGTATGGTGGACAGAGTGTGGAATTAGCTACTCGGGCAGCTGAAGAAGGGTACGACCTGGTGCTGGGTTATGGCGGCGATGGAACCTTGAATCAAGTGCTTAATGGTGCCATGAATGTCAAAGGATGCCGCAGCGTCCTTGGCGTTATTCCCGGCGGCACTGCTAATGTCTGGGCAACCGAAATTGGTGTGCCTCATGATCCGCTGAAAGCCGTTCTTGCCGTTCTTGAGAGCGAAGCACGCACAATAGATATTGGCTATGTCGAGGTGCAGGGACTATCATTGCCTGCAGTAGACCAGCACAATCAGGATGAGAAACTCGGTCAGAAAAGCCGGAAAGCAAAGAAGAAGGGCGCGAAACTAAAGGCGTTGCACCACTTCTTGCTCATGGCCGGTCTGGGTCTCGATGCCGCAATTATGGAACACTCTTCCGATGCCCTCAAGCACCGCTTTGGACCTTTAGCTGTGGGACTATCCGTTGTCGAAGAGCTGCCTGCACTACACCCTTTTCCGGTAGAGATACGGATAGGTGACTCCAGGCAGCATGGGAACCTGGTCTGGAAAGGCGAGGCCTTACAAATTGTTATAGGCAATACACGCAGCTACGCCAATCTCGTTCAGATCACGCCTGATGCCTATCTCGATGATGGGATAATCGATGTCTGCGTGATCAAGCCAGGCAACCCACTGACAGGCATAGAGCAGATCAGCTCGCTCTTGTTCCGGCACAAGCCTGATCACGTGACGACAGAGCACTTCCATGGCTCCAGTACCGTGATCAGTGTCCCGGCCTCAATCGAGCTCCAGTTGGACGGCAGCCCGATGCAGCTCAAAGACTATCTGAACAAAACGGATCGTCAAGCCCTTCGCAAGGCTAGCAATGATCAAGAGGTAATGGTCAATTACCGTTTTGCTGCCCTGCCCCGTGCCATACAGATAGCAATCCCTCGCGCATATCACGGTGGCTTGTTTAGCCAGCCGCCCGCGGAAGAACCGCACCCGGAGGCATCGCAGCAGAGAAACGGGCCTGATGGGCATATCCAGGACCATCCAGGAGAGAATGCGCAACGGGAATCGCCAGAGCGGATCAGTTCCTTATTGGAGCAAGGGCACCGTGTAACCGTGACGGGTGTGCTTCCACAGCCGGACGATGAACATCGCTACATTATCGCGGGTACAGTCCTGAAACGGAACGGCGGAGATAGCCAACCCGTTGCCGTACAGGTGATCGATCATGCGTGCATCCTTAGATATACGGGTGAGCAAGTTGCCCCTGCGGCTTTTCAGGATTTGCACGAAGGCGCCGCAATTGTTGTAGTGGGCAAGAAGAGTAAACGTAATGTCATTCTGGCAACGCACGTTCTAATCTAGGAGGAAGGCGATGGACTCAGAGTCAGAGACAATACGCGATAAATCGCTCGAGGCGGCGCTAGTCGTTGAAAAGGACATCAAACCCCTTGAAAAGTTGTTCATCAAATGCAAAGAGGACTGGATTCACCACCTGGCACAGGCACTTGCATTTAGCCTGCTGACGATCCTTGTGCCCATTACTGTCCTGCTCCTGGTCACCTTTGGCGCGATTTCGTGGTGGCTGGATGCGCCGACCCAGCACATGTTGACCATGCGGCTTGAAAACATCATGCCAGCGCCGTTTTCAGCGCCGGCAACGGAGATGTTCAGCAAAGCGTTCAATGCGTATTCTCATGCCTCGATCCTTGCAGAGTTCATTATAGTTGCGCTGGCGATTCTGTTCGGCTCCTTCTTCTTTTCCCTGCTGGAGTTGTGCTTCGATGTGATCTATCACCTCCAGCCACGCCCGATGCTTCGCAGGCATATCGTAGCGATTGGCATGCTCTTCTTGTTCATCGCGCTCACATCGATCCTCATCTTGGCGTCAGTTGCGCCAACTATTTTCCTGACGCTTCTGTTTCCCGTTCAAGTGAGCTCCATTCATAATAGTGTGTTTCTGGATATTTCCAGCTATATAGGCAGTATTGTCATCTCGCTAGTCCTGTTTCAGGCTATCTATGTCATGGTTCCCCACCGGCATATTACGTTCAGGACGCTCGGTCATCATATAGGCAAGAGTTGGCGTGGCGCGCTCGTTTCAACAGCAGTGATGCAGCTCTTCCTGGTGCTCTTTCCAATCTACGCCACACTCTTCATGAATAACTACATCGGAGAGGTCGGATTTGTACTGATTCTACTGCTATTCTTCTATATCTTCATGCTCATTCTGTTGCTGGGCGCTGAGATCAACGCCTTCTTCGCCGAGGGTATTCGTGTCCCCCAGAGCGACCTCATCACCGAGGCCAGCAAAGGAGGCTATCGAAACAGCACAGAACTGACACTTAAATTTCCAGGTACGAGCAACAATCCGTAGTGCATTTCCAATGAGGTTTGTTTCACTTGTTTCACTTGTTTCATTTGTTTCACTTGTTTCACTTGTATCGCTGTGGCACTACATGCTTTTCATACTTACTGTATTGGCCCTGGTACCTGCTTGCTGAGGACTGACGGAGAGGCAAGATCAACAGAGAACGGCCGCAAATGCAGTGCGAACTGAAATGGTTCGCAATGTAACTCGTACTGCGGCAGCACGCCAGGGCCACAACTTGCAGACCCTATGCCATTTTGGCGATAGTCCAGATGCCAGATGAGCTGGCCCGAATCGCTCAATTCATACGTGTGCCTGGCCTTTTCCAACTGTTCCACGGTATAGCGGTGGATACTAAAGTTCATTTCTGGCATCCCAATGGCGAGTAGCCCGATTCCTCGACTATTCGCCACACTTGTCCATTTCACCTCAGTGCGGTTGCCGTTCTCCTGGGGGAACGTATACGGGGTAAACAACCCGTCGACCGATTTCGTATACACACCCACCCGATTTGCCTGCCTGGTATCGGCATACGATTCACCCGGTCCACGACCATACCAGGTGACATATTCGAACTGTTTTGGAATGCGCAGTTCCAGGCCAATCCTGGGCAGCGTTTTGGGTCCGCATTTCGCCGGGACACCTTTCACCGAGATAACGACGTCACCAGTGCCATACACCGTATATTCATAGATACATGACACACCCCAACTCTTGATAGGCGGTGCAACACGTGCCGACACCTCCACTTTCACCGCTCGCCCTCCTTCGATGACCTCCCAAGAGACGCGGTCAATGCGATGTTTGAGCCAATGTAACCCAAACGACTTCCATTCCCCGGCGACATCGCCAAATCCGCGGTCATTGTCCGTTGTCGCCCGCCAGAATGCAAGACGTGGCCCCTCCTCAATCAGCTGTACCCCTTCATACAGCCAGGATGAGATCACGCCGTATACGGTATTGAAGCGCACTTCCATGGCCGGCCCTTGAATGACCAGGGACGTTTCCTCGACACGACACTGGAGTGTTGGCATTGATTGAAGCGCCCCAGGCCTTGCTGGACCTGCTGACGCCACCAGAAATTGTGCATTAGCGACTTCGTGCCCCCGTTTGGCCCAGCGCATATCAAACGCCAGGGTAAAATCCATGTCGAGCCAGTAATCCCACCCGGTGGGGTCTTCGGGAAGGGCAAATGGTATCTGGACGGTTGTGAAGCCCTGTGCCGGAATGTCGGGCAGGTGCAACGATCCTTGCTGGACGAGCATACCTTCCTTTGTTAAGGACCACGAACAGGCTAAGTGGTTCAGCGTAATGAAGTCGTAACGGTTGTGGATGCGGACCAGTCCCACGGCCACATCCAGCATCTCTACCTTCACCGGCTCGATGGTCTTTTTGTATTCGAGAAGCCCTGGTGAAGGCACACGGTCCGCGGAAACCAGGCCATCAATTACAAAGTTCCCATCATTGGGCTCGTCACCGAAATCGCCACCATACGCAAAGTATTCCTGGCCTGCGGCCGTCCGCTGGCGAATGCCGTGATCGCACCACTCCCAGACGCACCCACCCTGCAGTCGACGATATCTATAGATTGTATCCCAATATTCGGTAAAACCACCTGGACCATTGCCCATAGCGTGGGCGTATTCGCACAGGATA